>JANQXJ010000135.1:0-14623 GCA_030729445.1 Limnohabitans sp.
TTGACCGCATCGAGAGCTACGACTTTGTGCGCGACTTTGTGGGCACCGTGAGCGAGGCGGGGTGCCGGGTCTTCATCGTGCACGCCCGCAATGCCTGGCTCGATGGTCTGAGCCCCAAAGAAAACCGCGAAATCCCGCCCTTGCGCTACGAGCTGGCCTACCAGCTCAAAAAAGACTTTCCGGGCTTGCTGATCGCCGTGAACGGCGGCATCAAAACCAACGAAGAGATCGCGCAGCATCTACAGCATGCCGACGGCGTGATGGTCGGGCGCGAGGCGTACTACAACCCTTGGCTCTTGGGCAGTTGGGACGCTGCGTTTTATGGCGATGCCCATGAGGTGCCCAGCCGCGAGGCGGTGGAAGAGGCCATGGTGATCTACATGGAACGCGCTTTTGCCGAAGACGGCTGCCCTTGGTATGCCATTGCCCGGCACATGCTGGGGCTGTACCACGGCCAGCGCGGCGGGCGTTTGTGGCGCCAGGTCTGGAGCGACCACAAGCTCAAGCCTTTGCCGCCGCGTGAGGTCTGGGCTTTGGCCCGTGCTGCGCTGGCGCGAGGGGCTGTGGTCACCGACTGACCACCGTAGGCGGTTTTACTGCGCCGCCTGCAGCCCGTTTGTGAAGTGCGCCGACATGCGCTCGGCCGCTTGCTCAGGCTGGCGTTCGGTCAAGGCTTGAACGATGGCGCGGTGCTCGGCCAGGGATTGCTCAATGCGGCCTTCTTTGAACAGTGAGCTGTGTCGGTTGAGTTTCATCACCTTGCGCAGGTCGGCCACCATCTGGTCGCGCCAGCGGTTGTTGGCCAATTCCAGCAGCAGCATGTGAAAGGCTTCGTTGATTTCGAAAAAGCGGTCCCGGTCGTGGGTGGCTTTTTCCAGGTCCGCGTGCAAAGCGCTGATTTGCGCCATTTGCTCGGCGCTGGCGTTTTGCGCCACCACACGCGCTGCATCCGATTCGAGCAAGGCCAGCAGGTGGTAGACGTCGCGCAGGTCTTTCTCGCTGACTTCGGTCACATAAGCGCCCCGGCGCACCTTCATGGTCACCAGGCCTTCGGCCGCCAGCACCTTGAGTGCTTCGCGCAAAGGCGTGCGGCTGATGCCCAGGGCCTCTGCAATGCGCAACTCGTCGATCCAGCTGCCGGGCTCCAGTTCACGCGCAAAGATGCGCTGCCGCAACAGTTCGGCAACTTCTTCGTACAGGGCGCGGGGGGCGAGGGACAGGGCGGACATGGGCTGTTTCAGGGGGAATTCTGTTCGGGCGTGGCCCAAAGTATTTCAGGTGTTTCAGATGCTGAATTGTAAGCCGGTTAAAATATTCTGCATCAATAATTATGAATCACGGTACTTGTAAGCCGGTAGGCGGCCCCGGGCTGCCACAATCCGCTTCAGTCATTTTTGTCCCGAAAGCACAGCGCCATGACGTCCAAATCCTTTGAATTCAACGCTTCCAACCTGGAAGCCTGGCAAAAAGCAGCGGTCAAATCGGCCCCCGGCGGCGATGTGAACGCCCTGAACTGGAAGACGCCCGACGGCATCGTCGTGAAGCCCCTCTACACCGCCGAAGACACGGCGAACCTGCCTTACGCCAACACGCTGCCCGGCTTTGAGCCCTTTTTGCGCGGCCCACAGGCCACCATGTACGCCGTGCGCCCCTGGACCATCCGCCAATACGCGGGTTTTTCCACCGCCGAAGAGTCCAACGCTTTCTACCGCAAGGCCTTGGCCGCAGGCGGGCAGGGCGTCTCGGTGGCGTTTGACTTGGCCACGCACCGCGGCTACGACTCCGATCACCCGCGTGTGACGGGCGACGTGGGCAAGGCCGGTGTGGCGATTGATTCGGTCGAGGACATGAAGATCCTGTTTGACCAAATTCCTCTGGACAAGGTCAGCGTGTCCATGACGATGAACGGCGCGGTCTTGCCCGTGCTGGCGGGGTATGTGGTGGCGGCTGAAGAGCAGGGCGTGAGCCAGGACAAGCTGTCTGGAACGATTCAGAACGACATTCTGAAAGAGTTCATGGTGCGCAACACCTACATCTACCCGCCCGAGCCGTCGATGAAGATCATTGGCGACATCATCGAGTACACGGCCAAGAACATGCCCAAGTTCAACTCGATCTCGATCTCGGGTTACCACATGCAAGAAGCCGGTGCCAACCAGGCGCTGGAGATGGCCTTCACCCTGGCCGACGGCAAGGAATACGTGAAGACGGCCATCGCCAAAGGCATGGACGTGGACGCGTTCGCCGGCCGCCTGTCCTTCTTCTGGGCGGTGGGCATGAACTTCTATCTGGAGATCGCCAAGATGCGCGCCGCGCGCCTCTTGTGGTGCCGCATCATGAAGGGCTTTGACGCCAAGAACCCCAAGAGCCTGATGCTGCGCACGCACAGCCAAACGTCTGGCTGGTCGCTCACCGAGCAAGACCCCTACAACAACGTGGTGCGCACCACCATCGAAGCCATGGCGGCCGTGTTCGGCGGCACCCAGTCGCTGCACACCAATTCGTTTGACGAGGCGATCGCGCTGCCCACCGAATTCAGCTCGCGCATCGCGCGCAACACCCAGCTCATCATCCAGGAAGAGACCCACATCACCAACGTGATCGACCCTTGGGCTGGTTCTTACATGATGGAGTCGCTCACCCAAGAGATGGCCGACAAGGCCTGGGCGATCATCGAAGAGGTCGAGGCCATGGGCGGCATGACCAAGGCCGTGGGCAGCGGCTGGGCCAAGCTCAAGATCGAAGCCGCGGCCGCTGAAAAGCAGGCCCGCATCGATTCGGGCAAAGACGTCATCGTGGGTGTGAACAAATACAAGCTGGCCAAAGAAGACCCGATCGAGACGCTGTCGATCGACAACGTCAAGGTGCGCGACGGCCAGATCGAACGCCTGAAAAAAATCCGTGCGACGCGCGACAGCGCCAAGGTGCAAGCCGCGCTCGACGCTTTGACCGCATCCGCCGAATCCGGCCAGGGCAACCTGCTCGACCTGTCCATCCAGGCTGTGCGCCTGCGCGCCACGGTGGGCGAGGTGTCGGACGCGCTGGAAAAAGCCTTTGGCCGCCATCGCGCCGACACACAAAAGGTCACAGGCGTTTACGCCGCGGCTTATGACGACGGCGAAAACGTGGGAGACACCATGGAGTACTGGAACCAGCTCAAGGCCGACATCGCCGCGTTTGCTGACGCGCAAGGCCGCCGCCCCCGCGTGATGATCTCCAAACTCGGCCAGGACGGCCACGACCGGGGCGCCAAAGTGGTGGCCACCGCTTTTGCCGACCTGGGCTACGACGTGGACATGGGGCCGCTGTTCCAGACCCCCGAAGAGTGCGCCCGCCAAGCGATTGAAAACGACGTGCACGCGGTGGGCGTGAGCACGCTCGCCGCAGGTCACAAAACCCTGGTGCCCGCCATCATTGCCGAGCTGAAGAAGCAGGGCGCCGACGACATCATCGTGTTCGTGGGCGGTGTGATCCCGCGCCAGGACTACGACATGCTTTATGAAGCGGGCGTCAAAGGCATCTACGGCCCCGGCACCCCGATCCCGGTCAGCGCCAAGGATGTGCTGGAGCAGATCAAGAAGGCTTTGGCTTGATGTTTGTGATACAGTAATACAGTATTGCAAACATCTTCAAGGAGTCTGCCATGGCCGTATCCGTTCGACTGGAGCCTTTGCTTGAAAAAGAGCTGGAGCTGACCGCCAAACGCATGGGCGTGACCAAGTCACAGTTCATAGTTTCGGCGTTGGAGAGGGCGTTGGGGCGCAAGAACCCCTATGACCTGTTGCTCAAGGTGCAGGCTGAGGTGCGGGAGCCTTTACCCGAAAGTGGCGAACTGGTCTCACCAACCAAGTCGGCCATTCGGTCCAAGCTCAAATCCAAACGGGATGCCAATCAAGCCGATTGGCTGGCATTCCAAGAAGCCAAAAAGCAAGGCAAAGTGTGGTCAGGCTCAAACCAGGAAACGGACGCGCCGTGAAGGTGGCCTTGATCGACACGGGCCCCATGGTGGCGCTGTTTGACGCCAGTGATGTGGCGCATCGGCACTACACCAGCTTGTTGGCCGACAACTGGCGGTTGACGACCACCTGGCCTTGTGTGGTGGAAGTGTGTCACTTTCTGGGTGCCAATGCTGTCCAGCGATTTCTGCGCTGGGTGTCCGAAGGTGGTGTCATCGTGTTCCCGTTTGACGTGTCGAACCTCCCCGACCTGGCGGAGATGATGGCGCGTTATACCGCTGAGCCGCGCACAGAAATGGACTTGGCCGATGCTTCTTTGGTGTGGTTGGCGCAAGACACGAACACGCTCAACGTGATGACCATGGATGTGCGCGACTTCTCGCGTTATCGCTTGCCCGATGGGCGGCATTTTGAGATCTTGTGAGGTCATGCACATGAAGCTCAGCAACCCATTCGCTCAGCCCGACATGGACATGCAGGACATCAGAGGCCATCAATATGGACTGATGAATCCTGCGCTGAAGATTTTGCGCGCTGAAGGTCTGGTGTGTTTGCTGCTTGCGTGTGCCTTGTATCAAGTGCAAGGGTTTTCATGGCTTGAGTTTGGCATTTGGTTTTTGCTGCCCGATGTGGCCATATTGGTTTATGTGTTGGGTAATGAGCGGCTCGGCATGTGTGCCTACAACCTGACCCACAGCACCGTGGGGGCAGGCCTTTTGGCTGTGCTGGGGCTTGTATTGAATGTGCCCCTGTTTTTGCAAGCTGCTTTGATCTGGTTTGCACACATTGGCTTCGACCGTGGCTTGGGCTTCGGATTGAAATTTCCCTTGGGTTTTCGCGTGACACATTTGGGTGTGTCGCGGGGCATGAGGGACAATGCATGACGCCCGAGCAAATCCTCCAAGGCTTACTGCAGGGCCCCGCGCCCGCCCAACGCCGCGCCATGGCCAAAGCCATCACGTTACTGGAATCGACCCGTACCGACCACCGTGCGCTGGCCGATGAGCTGCTCACCGCCATGCTGCCGCACACGGGTCACTCGTTCCGTTTGGGCATCAGCGGTGTGCCGGGCGTGGGCAAGTCCACCTTCATCGAGGCGCTGGGCCTGTACCTGATTGACCAAGGCCACCGCGTAGCGGTGTTGGCGGTGGACCCGTCGAGCACGGTCTCGGGCGGCTCCATCTTGGGTGACAAAACCCGCATGGAGTTGCTCAGCGTGCACGAGCGGGCCTACATCCGCCCCAGCCCCAGCAGTGGCACTTTGGGTGGCGTGGCCGAAAAAACCCGCGAGTCCATGCTGGTGTGCGAAGCGGCGGGCTACGACGTGGTGATCGTCGAGACCGTGGGCGTGGGCCAGTCCGAGACCGCGGTGGCCAACATGACCGACATGTTTGTGCTGATGCAGCTGCCCAACGCGGGCGACGATTTGCAGGCGATCAAAAAAGGCGTGATGGAAATCGCCGACCTGGTGGTCATCAACAAGGCCGACATCGATGCGATCGCGGCCACCCGCGCCGAGTTGCAAATCACCAGTGCTTTGCAGCTCTTGGGCATGCATGGCGGATCTGGCCATGCGCACGCCGATACCAGCCAGTGGCACCCCAAGGTGGTGCAGCTGAGCGCTTTGCTGGGCCAGGGCGTGGACAATTTTTGGGCGGCAGTCACCGAGTTCCGAAGCCTGCAAACGGCCAATGGCCGTTTGGCCTTGCGCCGTCATCAACAAGCCCTGTCGTGGATGTGGGAGCGCATCGACGCCGGGCTCAAGCAAAACTTTCGGGCGCAGCCGCGTGTGCAAACCCTGTTACCCCAACTCAGCCAACAAGTCGCAGCCGGTCAGCTCGCTGCGTCCACAGCGGCCCGTCAACTGCTCAGCGCTTACCAAGCGCAGAGCGACACCCCATCTTCCTGAAGAAAAGAGAGAGAGAACCACCATGCAAGACATCCTTGAACAACTGGAAAAAAAGCGCGCAGCGGCCCGCTTGGGCGGCGGGCAAAAGCGCATCGATGCGCAGCATGCCAAGGGCAAGCTCACCGCGCGTGAGCGCATCGAGGTGCTGCTCGACGAAGGCACCTTCGAAGAGTGGGACATGTTTGTCGAACACCGTTGCACCGACTTCGGCATGCAAGACAACAAGATCCCAGGCGACGGCGTGGTCACCGGTTACGGCATGATCAACGGCCGTTTGGTGTTTGTGTTCAGCCAAGACTTCACCGTTTACGGCGGCGCTTTGTCTGAGACACACGCTGAAAAGATTTGCAAGATCATGGACCAAGCCATGAAGGTCGGTGCCCCGGTGATTGGCCTGAACGATTCGGGTGGCGCCCGCATTCAAGAAGGTGTGGCTTCGCTCGGTGGTTATGCCGACGTGTTCCAGCGCAACGTGATGGCCAGCGGTGTGGTGCCGCAGATCAGCATGATCATGGGCCCATCGGCCGGTGGTGCGGTGTATTCGCCAGCGCTCACCGACTTCATCTTCATGGTCAAAGACACGTCTTACATGTTTGTGACCGGCCCCGAAGTGGTTAAGACCGTGACCCACGAAGAAGTCACGGCCGAAGAGCTGGGCGGCGCCCTGACACACACCACCAAGAGCGGTGTGGCCGACATGGCGTTTGAAAACGACGTGGAAGCGCTGCTGATGCTGCGCCGCCTCTACAACTACCTGCCGCTCAACAACCGCGAAAAAGCGCCCGTGCGCCCCAGTGGTGACCCATCGAGCCGCCTGGACATGAGCCTGGACACCCTGGTGCCCGAGAACCCCAACAAGGCCTATGACATGAAGGAACTCATCGTCAAGACCGTGGACGATGGTGACTTCTTTGAGCTGCAACCCGATTACGCCAAGAACATCCTGATCGGTTTTGCCCGCATGGAAGGCCAGACCGTGGGCATCGTGGCCAACCAGCCTTTGGTGTTGGCCGGCTGCTTGGACATCAAGAGCTCCATCAAGGCCGCACGTTTTGTGCGCTTCTGCGATGCGTTCAACATCCCCGTCATCACCTTTGTGGACGTGCCCGGTTTCATGCCCGGCACCAGCCAGGAGTATGGCGGCATCATCAAGCACGGCGCCAAGCTGCTGTATGCGTACGCCGAGTGCACAGTGCCGAAAATCACCGTCATCACGCGCAAGGCCTATGGTGGCGCGTACGACGTGATGGCCTCCAAGCACCTGCGCGGCGACGTGAACTTCGCCTGGCCCAATGCCGAAATCGCGGTGATGGGCGCCAAAGGCGCGGTGGAAATCATCTTCCGCGAAGACAAAGGCGACCCCGAAAAGTTGGCCGCCAAAGAAGCCGAATACAAAGCCCGCTTTGCCAACCCTTTTGTGGCCGGCGCTCGTGGCTTCATTGACGACGTGATCCAGCCGCACGAAACACGCAAGCGCATCTGCCGCTCGCTGGTCATGCTCAAAGACAAAAAGATCGAGAACCCCTGGCGCAAGCACGGGAACATTCCACTTTGATCGGTACCCCGTCATGTCGGACTTGATCCGCCAGCCATGGATCCCGGGTCAAGCCCGGGATGACAGATAAAAGGATTCCATATGTTCAAGAAAATTTTGATAGCCAACCGCGGCGAAATCGCCTGCCGCGTCATCGCCACCGCCCACAAAATGGGCATCCAGACCGTGGCCGTTTACTCCGAAGCCGACAAAGAAGCACGCCATGTGCAACTGGCCGACGAAGCCGTGTTGCTGGGCCCGGCGCCTTCGCGTGAGTCGTATCTGGTGGCCGACAAAATCATCGCCGCAGCCAAAGCCACGGGCGCCCAAGCGATTCACCCCGGCTACGGCTTTTTGAGCGAGAACGCCGAGTTCTCCAAGCGTTGCGAAGACGAGGGCATCGCCTTCATCGGCCCACGTCACTTTTCGATTGCCGCCATGGGCGACAAGATCGAATCCAAAAAGTTGGCAGGTGCGGCCGGCGTGAACTGCATTCCCGGCGTGAACGATGCCATCGAGACCGCTGAAAAAGCGGTTGAAATCGCCAAAGGCATTGGCTACCCGGTCATGATCAAGGCATCCGCTGGCGGCGGTGGCAAAGGCCTGCGTGTGGCTTTCAACGACAAAGAAGCCTTGGAAGGTTTCACCTCTTGCCGCAACGAAGCACGCAACAGCTTTGGCGATGACCGCGTGTTCATTGAGAAGTTTGTCGAAGAGCCCCGTCACATCGAAATCCAGGTGCTGGGCGACAGCCACGGCAACGTGGTGTATCTGAACGAACGCGAGTGCTCCATCCAGCGCCGCCACCAAAAAGTGATCGAAGAGGCCCCGTCGCCTTTCATCTCGGAGGCCACCCGCAAAGCCATGGGCGAGCAGGCAGTGCAACTGGCCAAGGCGGTGAAATACCAATCGGCCGGTACGGTGGAGTTTGTGGTCGGCAAAGACCAGAGTTTTTACTTCTTGGAGATGAACACCCGCTTGCAGGTGGAGCATCCCGTGACCGAAGCCATCACAGGGCTCGATTTGGTCGAGATGATGATCCGCGTGGCGGCTGGCGAGAAATTGCCGATCGAGCAAAAAGACGTGCAGCGCAACGGCTGGTCCATCGAGTGCCGCATCAACGCCGAAGACCCGTTCCGCAACTTCTTGCCTTCCACGGGCCGCTTGGTGCGCTTCCAAACGCCCAAACAAACCATGTTCCAAGGCAACACGACTGACTTGTATGGCGTGCGCGTGGACACGGGTGTGCAAGACGGTGGCGAGATCCCGATGTTTTATGACTCGATGATCGCCAAGCTGATCGTGCACGGCAAAGACCGCAACGACGCCATCGCCAAAATGCGCGAAGCCCTGAACGGTTTTGTCATTCGCGGCATCAGCTCCAACATCCCATTCCAGGCCGCTTTGCTGGCGCATCCACGCTTTGTGTCGGGTGACTTCAACACCGGCTTCATTGCCGAGCAGTACAGCAAAGGCTTTCGCGCCGAAGACGTGCCGCACGACGACCACGACTTTTTGGCCGCACTGGCCGCCTTTGTGCGTCGCAAATCCCGCCAGCGTGCGGCCAATCTCAGCGGCCAGTTGCCCGGTTACGACGTCAAGGTGGGCCAGGACTATGCGGTGGTCGAGTTGGGCCAAGGCGGCAACAACCGCTATGTGCAAGTCCATGTGGATGAGTTTGTGGGCAAACCTGGTGTGGCGCAGATCACTGTCGATGGCAAAACCTATGCCATCGAAAGCAACTCCCGCTTGAACGACATCCGCATCGAAGGCACTTGCAACGGCAAGCCGTTCACTGCACAGGTGGAGCGCGGCACCCTGAAAAACCCATTGGCACTGCAAGTGCAGCACAACGGCACCCGCATCGAGGCGCTGGTGATGTCGCCGCGCATGGCTGAGCTGCACAAACTGATGCCCTTCAAGGCCCCGCCAGACCTGAGCCGTTATGTGCTCTCGCCCATGCCCGGTTTGCTGGTGGACGTGTCGGTGCAGCCAGGCCAGAAGGTGCAGGCGGGCGAGCGTGTGGCCGTGATCGAAGCCATGAAGATGGAGAACGTGCTGTTTGCCGCACAAGACGGCGTGGTGAAGAAGGTGGTCGCGTCCAAGGGCGAGTCACTGACGGTGGACCAGATGATTGTGGAGTTCGAATAAATGACGCGCCCCTTCAAAGTGCTGGGCGTCCAGCAAATCGCCATCGGCGGTCCTGATAAGTCCCGCCTGCAAAAACTTTGGGTCGACATGTTCGGCCTGGAAGTGACCGGCACCTTCAAAAGCGAACGCGAGAACGTGGACGAAGACATCTGCACCATCGGATCTGGCCCCTTTAAGGTCGAAGTCGATTTGATGCAACCGCTGGACCCCGAGAAAAAGCCCGCCGTGCACACCACGCCGCTCAACCACATCGGCTTGTGGATCGACGATCTGCCGGTTGCGGTAGAGTGGCTCACGGCGCAGGGCGTGCGCTTTGCGCCCGGTGGCATCCGCAAGGGCGCGGCCGGTTTTGACATCACTTTTTTGCACCCCAAGGCGAACGAAGAGTTCCCAATTGGCGGCGAGGGCGTGTTAATCGAGTTGGTGCAGGCACCACCGGAAGTGGTCAAGGCTTTTTCGGCGTTGGCGATCAACGCGCATTGAGTTGCGTGGGAGCTGAGGTTCCAGCCCGCAGCGCTTTGCAGGTCGGTGGCTTCAGCCCCGATAAGCTTCTACAAAAGCCCGTCAGACCCCGGTCTGCCGGGCTTTTGCTTTGGCCAGTGCCGCTTCGATGATGGCGCGTTTGCGGTCCACTTCGGGGGCCTTGTCTGTGCCCTTGGTGTGGGCAGGTAAGTCGGCCAAGGTGTGCTCAGCCTCGGTAATCAGCCGGGCTTGGTGGGCGGCTTCCTCATGCGCCAGGCGTTTTTGGCGTGACGCGTAACGTGTGAGGGCCGTCTGAGCGTCTTGCGCGGACCAAGCGGCCCAGCCTGTGCGCGTGCCCGTCACGTTCTCCAGTGCAATGCAATCGACCGGGCACACCGGGATGCACAACTCGCAGCCGGTGCACCAAGGCTCAATCACGGTGTGCATCAGTTTGTTGGCGCCCAAAATCGCATCGGTCGGGCAGGCTTTGATGCACAGCGTGCAGCCAATGCACCAGGCCTCGTCGATGATGGCCACATGGCGCGGGCCTTCTGTGCCGTGTTCCGGATTGAGGGGCAACACAGGCTGGCCGGAGATGGCCGCCAGGCGTTCAATGCCCGCTTGCCCGCCGGGTGGGCATTGGTTGATGGGCGCTTGCCCCGCAGCCATGGCTTGGGCGTAGCTGGCGCAGTCCGGATAGCCGCACCGGGTGCACTGCGTTTGGGGCAGGGCCTTGTTGAGGGCAAGAAAAAGCGCCTGGGTCTCAGGCGCTGTGGGTTGCTCGGGCATGGGCCTCAGGCTTTGGGGGCCACCCAAGTGGTCTTGACTGCGCTTTGAGGCTGGGCTGCTGCTTTGCTGTTTTTGGCGGCGGCTTTGACCACAGCCTTGGCCGGTGTTTTGGCAGCAGCTTTGGCGGGCGCGGCTTTGGGGGCAGGCTTGGCGGCTGGGGCCGTAACGGCTTTGGCGGCAACTTTGGCCACGGGCTTGATCACATTGGTCGTGGCTGGTTTGATCGCTGCCTTGGCTGGTGCTTTGGCGGGTGTCTTGACCGATGCTTTGGCCACGACTTTGACCGAGACAGGTGCTGCAGCAGCAATCATGGCAGGTTCTGCTGAAACAGTCTTTGGCGCAGCCACTTTGGCCTTGGGGGAATGGCTCAAGATGAACTTGACCAGCTGCGGGTAGACGATGTCGCGCCAGCGGCGGCCGCTGAAAATGCCGTAGTGGCCCGCGCCTTTGACTTCCAAGTGCTGACGCTCGCTGGCGGGTACGCCGCTGCACAGGTCTTGCGCTGCACGGGTCTGGCCGGATCCGGAGATGTCGTCGAGTTCCCCTTCCACGGTCATCAGGGCGGTGCCCTTGATGTCTTGTGGGCGCACGCGTTCGACCTTGCCGTCCACACCCTTGACGTCCCAGGTGCCGTTGACCAGCTTGAAATCCTGGAACACGGTGGCGATGGTTTCCAGGTAGTAATCGGCGTCCATGTCGAGCACCGCGTTGTACTCGTCATAGAACTTGCGGTGGGCTTCGGTGCTGGCGTCATCTCCCTTGATCAGGTCCTTGAAGTAGTCGTAATGACTCTTGGCATGGCGGTCAGGGTTCATGGCCACAAAGCCGGTGTACTGCAAAAAGCCCGGGTAAACGCGTCGACCAGCGCCAGGGAAGGATGGTGGCACACGGTAAATCACATTGTTTTCGAACCACTCGAAGCTCTTGTTCGTGGCCAAGTTGTTGACCGAGGTGGGCGACTTGCGTGCATCGATCGGGCCACCCATCATGGTCATGGTCAAGGGTGTTTTTTCGCCACGGCTGGCCATCAAAGACACAGCCGCCATCACCGGCACAGTGGGCTGGCAAACGCTCACCACATGGCAGTGGCCATAAGTGGCTTGCAGGTGCCGTATGAACTCCTGCACATAGTTGATGTAGTCGTCGAGGTGGAATTCGCCGTCCGACAAAGGCACCAGGCGGGCATTTTTCCAGTCGGTGATGTAGACCTTGTGGTCTTGCAACATGGTCTTGACGGTGTCGCGCAGCAAGGTGGCGTAGTGACCGGACAAAGGGGCCACGATCAGCACCACAGGCTGGGCCTTGAGCATTGTCAGCGTCGCGGGATCATCCGAGAAGCGCTTGAAGCGGCGCAGTTCGCAAAAGGGCTTGTCGATTTCGATGCGCTCGTGGATGGCCACCTCGGTTTGGTTGACCTTGACAGTGCGGATGCCAAACTCGGGCTTGACATAGTCCTTGCCCAGGCGGTGCATCAGGGCGTAGCCTGCCGACACACGTTGGGCCAGAGGCGTTTGGGCCATGGGGTTCAGGGGGTTGCTGTAGAGCTTGGCTGCTGCCTGGGCCAGATCGGAGAAAGGCTCCATGATCGAGCGTTGGGTTTCAAAAATCTGATAGAGCATGTGACTGTTTCCCTTGCAACAAAAATGGTGCGCTGCAGCAATACTACAGGAGACCAAGCGGTATTTTTTGAGTCTCAACCCTAATTGAGAGTCACCTTCCGGACCGCCCAAAAAGAAACCGCCCCGTCAGGGGCGGTTGCAAGCTTGATGTCAGTCAATTCAGACGACTTTGGCGATCGATGCGCAGACGTAGTCGATGTTTTTGCTGTTGAGCGCGGCCACACACATGCGGCCGGTGTCGGTGCCGTACACACCAAACTCGCTGCGCAAACGCACCATCTGGTCTTTGGTCAGGCCCGAGTAGCTGAACATGCCGATTTGCGTGGTGATGAAGCTCATGTCTTGCTGAATGCCAGCCGCTTTGAGTCCATCGACCAATTTTTGGCGCATGGCTTTGATGCGTACACGCATCTCGGCCAATTCGCTTTCCCACTGGGCACGCAACTCGGGGTTGTTCAACACGGCTGCCACCACCGCGCCGCCGTGGATAGGTGGGTTGGAGTAGTTGGTGCGGATGGCGATTTTCAGTTGCGACAACACGCGGGAAGCTTCTTCTTTGTCAGAGGCCACCACCGACAGGGCACCCACGCGCTCGCCATAGAGGCTGAAGCTCTTGGAGAACGAGGTGGACACAAAGATGTTGAGGCCTGCGGCCACGAATTTGCCGATCACGGCGCCGTCTTCGGCGATGCCGTGGCCAAAGCCTTGGTAGGCCATATCGAGGAAGGCGGTCAGGCCCTTGGCCTTGACGACGGCAATGACTTGGGCCCACTGGGCGTCGGTGATGTCATAACCCGTGGGGTTGTGGCAGCAGGCGTGCAACACCACGATGGTGCCCGGTGCTGCAGCGTTCAGATCAGCCAGCATGCCTTCGAAGTTGACACCGCGCTTGGCCGCGTCGTAGTAGGCGTAGCTGCCCACTTCAAAACCGGCGTTCACAAAAATCGCGCGGTGGTTTTCCCAGCTGGGGTCGGAAATCAGCACTTTGGCGTTGGGGCTGACCTTTTTCAGGAAGTCGGCGCCGATTTTCAGGCCGCCCGTGCCGCCAATGGCCTGCACGGTGGACACGCGGCCTGACTTGACCACGTCTGAATCGGCACCAAACACCAAGGCCTTGACGGCGTTGTCATAGGCCACGATGCCGTCGATGGGCAGATAACCGCGTGCTGTGGGGGTGGCCATCATGGTTTTCTCGGCCGCTTGTACGCATTGCAGCAGGGGCAGTTTGCCGTTGTCGTCGAAGTACACGCCCACGCCCAGGTTCACTTTGTTGGGGTTGGTGTCGGCGTTGTATTGCTCGTTCAGACCCAAGATCGGGTCGCGGGGGGCCATTTCGACGGCGGAAAACAGAGACATGGAAAGTCCTTGGATTGTGTTCAGTGGTGGCAGGAAACCCGTTCCTCGGTTAGGCTTTCGGGTTGTCCCTGATTTTAACGGCCCCCGCCGCCTGGTTTGGCCAGGCAGCCCCTACAAAGATGTCCACCGTGCCTGAAGCCCCCGTTGTTGAAGTTGTGTCTGATGCGAACAAGTTCGCTGAGGGGAAGTTCGTCAGCTACCCCGGCTCACCTTTTGAGCTGTACCAGCCTTACCCGCCTGCGGGTGACCAGCCCGTGGCCATTGAGCAGCTGGTCGAGGGGGTGCAAGATGGAGAGGTGTTCCAAACCCTGCTGGGCGTGACCGGCTCGGGCAAGACCTTCACCATGGCCAATGTGATCGCTCAGCTGGGCCGCCCGGCCATCGTGTTTGCGCCCAACAAGACGTTGGCCGCGCAGCTGTACAGCGAGTTCCGTGAATTTTTCCCCAAGAACGCGGTCGAGTATTTCGTGAGTTACTACGACTATTACCAGCCAGAGGCCTATGTGCCCCAGCGCGACCTGTTCATCGAGAAAGACTCGGCCATCAACGAGCACATCGAACAGATGCGCCTGTCGTGCACAAAAAGCATCATGGAGCGTCGCGATGTGGTGATCGTGGCCACCGTGTCGGCCATCTACGGCATTGGCGAGCCCGAGAGTTACCACCGCATGATCATGACGCTGCGCACCGGCGACAAGCTGGGCCAGCGCGACGTGATCGCACAGCTGATCCGCATGCAGTACCAGCGCAATGACATGGAGTTTTCACGGGGCAAGTTCAGGGTGCGAGGCGACACCATCGACGTCTTCCCGGCAGAACACTCCGAGCTGGCCATCCGCATTGAGCT
>JANQXJ010000135.1:14723-18762 GCA_030729445.1 Limnohabitans sp.
TTTCGCTTACCCAGCGCCTTGGACAACCGCCCGCTCAAGTTCGAAGAGTTTGAAAAGCGCATGCGCCAATGCATCTTCGTCTCGGCCACACCAGCCGATTACGAAAAGACGCATTCGGGCAAAGTGGTCGAACAGGTGGTGCGCCCCACAGGGCTGGTGGACCCGCAGGTCGAGGTGCGCCCCGCCACGCACCAGGTGGACGATGTGCTGCAAGAAATTCGCATCCGAGTGGAGAAGCACGAGCGCGTGCTGATCACCACGCTCACCAAACGAATGGCTGAGCAGCTCACCGATTACCTGAGCGACAACGGCGTGAAGGTGCGCTATTTGCACAGCGACGTGGACACGGTGGAGCGGGTGGAGATCCTGCGCGACTTGCGCTTGGGTGCTTTTGATGTGCTGGTGGGCATCAACCTGCTGCGCGAGGGCCTGGACATTCCCGAGGTGTCGCTGGTGGCGATTCTGGATGCGGACAAGGAAGGGTTCTTGCGTGCTGAGCGCAGCCTGATCCAGACCATTGGCCGCGCAGCCCGAAACCTGAACGGCCGGGCGATTTTGTATGCCGACCGCATCACCGAGTCCATGAAAAAAGCCATGGGCGAGACCGAGCGCCGACGCATCAAACAGTTGGCGCACAACGAGGCCATGGGCATCACGCCCAAGAGCATCGTCAAAAAGGTCAAAGACCTGATTGACGGCGTGTACAGCGAAAAATCGGGCAAGGAAGCCGAGCGCCTAGAACAAGCGGCCATGCAAAAAGCCAAGGTCGAGGACATGAGCGAGAAAGACATCGCCCGCGCCATCAAGCAGCTGGAAAAGCAGATGATGGAACACGCCCGAAATCTGGAGTTCGAAAAAGCCGCTCAGGTGCGCGACCAACTCACCATTCTCAAAGAGCAGGCCTTTGGCGCCACCGGGGGCGACAACATCGTGCCGCTGATCCGGGCTTGAATAACCCTATAACCCGAGTGATTTGATCGGGATTGGTTTATACTTGACTCGTTTAGTCGGGAACCTGCTTTGGCAGGCAACAGGCCAAGCCCCCACCCACTTCAGGAGTCTGCCATGCGTTTAACCACCAAAGGCCGTTTCGCCGTCACCGCCATGATCGATCTGGCGTTGCGCCAGGACGCCGGTCCAGTGACCTTGGCCGCCATCAGCCAGCGCCAACAGATTTCACTGTCCTATCTGGAGCAACTGTTTGGCAAGCTGCGTCGCCACAACCTGGTCGAGTCCACTCGCGGCCCCGGCGGCGGTTACACCCTGGGCCGCAAATCCACCGACATCACCGTCGCCGACATCATTTTGTCGGTGGACGAGCCCATTGATGCCACCCACTGCGGCGGCAAGGAAAACTGCAACGGTGGCGATGGCCGTTGCATGACCCACGACCTGTGGGCCTCGTTGAACTCCAAGATGGTCGAGTTTCTGGACTCGGTGTCCTTGCAAAAGCTGGTGGACGACCAGTTGGCTAAAGGCCTGGTGGTGGAGCTCAAGCCCTCCCTCAAGCGGGCGATTTCCCCCATGCCTGTGAGCAATCCCATACGCATGACTGGACCCAATTCTGTGTTTGATCTGGGCAATGTGTTTGCCAAATCTTGATTGAAAAGAAGTACACCATGACAACGCCTCATTTCCCCATTTACCTCGATTACAGCGCCACCAACCCCTGCGATCCGCGCGTGGTGGACGCCATCATCCCTTGGTTGCGCGAGCACTTTGGCAACCCCGCTTCCCGCAGCCACGCCTGGGGTTGGGAGGCCGAAGCCGCGGTTGAAACAGCCCGTGAGCAAGTGGCTGACCTGATCGGTGCCGATCCCCGTGAGATTGTCTGGACCAGCGGCGCGACAGAATCGAACAACTTGGCCATCAAGGGTGCGGCCCACTTTTACAAATCACGCGGCAAGCACCTGATCACTGTCAAGACCGAGCACAAGGCCGTCCTTGACTCCATGCGCGAATTGGAGCGTCAAGGTTTTGAGGTCTCTTATCTCGATGTGCAAGAAGACGGCCTGTTGAACATGGATGTTCTCAAAGCCGCGATTCGTCCAGACACCATTTTGGTCAGTGTGATGCATGTGAACAACGAGATCGGCGTGATCCAAGACGTGACAGCCATTGGTAACTTGTGCCGAGAAAAAGGCATCGTCTTTCACGTTGATGCCGCGCAATCCACGGGCAAGGTCGAGATCGATTTGGCCAAACTGCCCATTGATTTGATGAGCCTGGCTTCTCACAAAACCTATGGCCCCAAAGGCATCGGCGCTTTGTATGTGCGCCGCAAGCCCCGCATTCGCTTGGAAGCGCAAATGCACGGCGGCGGCCATGAGCGTGGCATGCGTTCGGGTTCTTTGGCCACGCACCAGTGTGTGGGCATGGGTGAGGCCTTTCGCATCGCCAAGTTAGAGATGGCGCAAGACAACGCCAAAGCCCGTGCTTTGCGCGACCGCCTGATGAACGGTTTGAGCGACATGGAGCAGGTGTTTCTGAACGGCCACGCCACCCAGCGCGTGCCGCAGAACATCAACATGAGTTTCAACTTCGTTGAGGGCGAGTCGTTGATCATGGGCATCAAGGGATTGGCGGTTTCGTCTGGCTCGGCTTGCACCTCGGCCAGTCTGGAGCCCAGCTATGTGCTGCGTGCCTTGGGCCGCAGCGACGAGTTGGCCCACAGCAGCCTGCGCATGACCATTGGCCGCTGGACCACTGAGGAAGAAATTGATTTTGCGATCAAGACCATCCGCGAGAACGTGGCCAAGCTGCGTGACTTGAGCCCCCTGTGGGAAATGCACAAGGATGGCATCGATCTGAGCACCATCCAGTGGGCCGCCCACTGAGTTCACCCTGACCTGAATACGGAGAAAACACCATGGCTTATTCTGAAAAAGTGGTTGACCACTACGAAAACCCCCGCAACGTGGGCTCTTTTGACAAGGGCGACGACAGCGTGGGCACCGGCATGGTCGGTGCGCCCGCTTGCGGCGACGTGATGAAGCTGCAGATCAAGGTCAACCCGACCACCGGCGTGATCGAAGACGCACGCTTCAAAACCTACGGCTGCGGCTCGGCCATCGCCTCCAGCTCGCTCGTGACCGAGTGGGTCAAGGGCAAGACACTCGACGAAGCAGCGGCTCTGAAGAACAGCCAAATCGCTGAAGAGCTGGCACTGCCGCCCGTCAAAATTCACTGCTCCATCTTGGCCGAAGACGCCATCAAGGCCGCTGTGGACGACTACAAAAAGAAACACCTGAACTGACATGGCCATCTCACTGTCTGCTGCCGCAGCTCGGCATGTGACCCGGTACCTGGCCAAACGTGGCTCGGGTGTCGGTGTGCGCCTGGGCGTCAAGACCACAGGGTGCTCGGGCCTGGCCTACAAGCTCGAGTATGTGGACGAGATTGCCCCGGAGGACGTTGTCTTTGAAGGCCACGGCGTCAAGGTGCTGGTGGACCCCAAAAGCCTGGCCTACATCGATGGCACCGAGCTCGACTTCGTGCGCGAAGGCTTGAACGAAGGTTTCCGCTTCAACAACCCCAACGAGCGTGACCGCTGCGGTTGCGGTGAGTCTTTCCGCGTTTGAGCCGATTTTGAGTTTTTGCGTGTGATCTCGCTTCAAGCCAACGACTTCGAGCTGTTTGATGTGCCGGTGCGCTTCGCGCAAGACCGTGCACAACTCGATGCACGTTGGAAAGCCCTGCAGCGCGAAGCCCACCCTGACCGTTTTGCCGCCGAAGGCGCAGCCGCTCAGCGCGTGGCCATGCAGTGGTCGGTGCGTATCAACGAGGCCTATCAGCGCCTCAAAGACCCACTCAAACGCGCGGCCTATCTGTGTGAGCTGCGTGGTGCGCCCGTGCAGGCCGAAAACAACACCGCCATGCCTGCAGCGTTCCTCATGCAGCAAATGGAATGGCGTGAAAACTTGGACGACACCGAATCTCCAGAAGGCTTGGAGGCACTGGCGGATGAAGTAGCCGCCGAGCAGCGCCGAGTGCAGCAAGAACTGGCCCGCTTGCTCGACGAGGTGCAAGACCCTCTGCA
>JANQXJ010000135.1:18862-21893 GCA_030729445.1 Limnohabitans sp.
TGCCCGATGACGATGGCCGGGTGATACTGCCATCCGTCGTGCGTTTCATGCCGGGGCAGGGCCGCCAGATTGGTTTTGATGCGGTGGCGTCTGCCGCTGCTGACCCGGTCAACACCATCGCCTCGGTCAAGCGTTTCATGGGCCGTGGCCTGAACGACATCGCCGGCCGCAGCAAGCTCCCTTACGAATTCACTGCCAGCGAGCAAGGAATGCTGTCCATCCAGACGGTGCAAGGCCCCAAGTCACCCGTGGAGGTGAGCGCCGAGATCTTGGCCACCCTGCGTTACCGCGCCGAAGACACCTTCAACGATGACCTGTACGGCGCCGTGATCACCGTGCCCGCTTACTTTGACGACGCCCAGCGCCAAGCCACCAAAGACGCAGCCCAGCTGGCCGGACTGAATGTGCTGCGCCTGATCAACGAACCCACGGCTGCGGCGATTGCTTATGGCCTCGACAACGCGAGCGAAGGTGTTTACGCCGTGTTCGATTTGGGCGGTGGCACATTCGATATATCCATCCTGCGCCTGACACAAGGCGTGTTCGAAGTGCTGTCCACAGGCGGCGATTCAGCCTTGGGCGGTGACGATTACGACCAGGCCTTGGCCGACTTCGCCATGGCCCAGCAGCCTGGCTTGCAAGCTGCCACGGCCGAAGACAAAACCCTGCTCAAGGCAGCGGCCCGTGCGGCCAAAGAAGCCTTGACCAGCTCAGATACGGCTAGCCTGGAAGTGGCCCTGTCCACTGGCGCTTTGTCGGTGCAGCTCAGCCGCGCCAATTTCGAGCAAGCCACCCAGGCTCTGACGGCCCGCTGCGTCACCGCCGTGCGCAAAGCCCTGCGCGATGCGCAGCTGGCCAAAGACGATGTGCATGGCGTGGTCATGGTGGGCGGCTCCACCCGCATGCCGCAAATCCAGCAAGCCGTGGCTGACTTTTTTGGTCAATCCCCGCTCAACAACCTCAACCCCGACGAAGTCGTCGCCTTGGGCGCGGCCATCCAGGCCAACCAGCTGGCGGGCAACAACGCCGCAGGCGAATTGCTGCTGCTCGATGTGATCCCGCTGTCGTTGGGCATCGAAACCATGGGCGGTTTGGTCGAGCGCATTATCCCGCGCAACCAGACCATCCCTACAGCGATGGCGCAGGACTTCACCACCTACCAAGACGGTCAGACGGCCCTCGCGCTGCATGTGGTGCAGGGTGAGCGCGACCTGGTGCAAGACTGCCGCAGCCTGGCCCGCTTTGAGCTGCGCGGCATCCCGCCCATGGCCGCAGGCGCGGCACGCATCCGCGTGACCTTCACGGTCGACGCTGATGGCCTGTTGAACGTCGGCGCCAAAGAACAAATCAGCGGTGTCGAAGCCCGCATCGACGTCAAGCCCTCCTATGGCCTGAGCGACGACCAAATCGCCACCATGCTGCAAGAAAGCTTCACCACCGCGCAAGCCGACATGAAGGCGCGTGCCTTGGTTGAAGCGCGGGTCGATGCCGACCGCATGCTGCTGGCCACGCGCAGCGCCTTGGCGGCTGACGGCCAGTTGCTGAGCGCTGCAGAGCGTGCCAGCATCGACGCCCTGATGACCACCTTGCAAGCCGCCGTGCAAACCGAGCAAGACGCCAAAGCATTGGAAGACTGCACCCAGGCATTGGCCAAAGGTACCGAAGCCTTTGCGGCCGAGCGCATGAACCACAGCATCCAGAAAGCCCTGGCCGGTCAAAACATCCAGGCCTTGTGAGCCCGATTGGCCCCGAAAGAAGACACCTATGCCCGTCATCAAAATCCTGCCCCACCCTGAGTACTGCCCCCAAGGCGCCGAGATCACCGCGCCTGCAGGCACCAGCATTTGTGAGGCTTTGCTGGACAACCACATCAACATTGAACACGCCTGCGACATGAGCGCGGCTTGTACCACCTGCCATGTGGTGGTACGCGAAGGTTTCAAAACCCTCAATGAGATGGAAGAAACCGAGGAAGACCTGCTCGACAGGGCTTGGGGCCTGGAGCCCAATTCGCGCCTGAGCTGCCAGGCTTTTGTGGCCAAGAGCGATCTGGTGATCGAGATTCCTCGCTACACCATCAACCACGCCAAAGAACTGCACTGAGCGAAAGCGAGCAAGCATGCGCCAAATCGTTCTGGACACTGAAACCACGGGCCTCTCGGCCGAAGGCGGCGACCGCATCATCGAGCTGGGTTGCGTGGAACTATTCGCCCGCAAGCTCACGGGCAACAACCTGCATTTTTACTTTAATCCCGAGCGCGACAGCCACGAAGACGCGCTCAAGGTGCACGGCATCAGCAACGAGTTTTTGCGCGACAAGCCCAAGTTTGCACAGCTGGCCGATGAAATTCTCGACTACCTCGCCGATGCGGAACTGATCATCCACAACGCGGCTTTTGACATTGGCTTTCTGAACAAGGAACTCGAACGCGTTGGCAAAAAGCCTTTGAAGGCCTATGTCAGCGGCGTGATCGACACCCTGGCCATGGCCAAGGAAATGTTCCCCGGCAAGCGCAACAGCCTCGACTCGTTGTGTGACCGCCTCGAAGTCGACAACTCCGGGCGCACCCTGCACGGCGCTTTGCTCGACGCCGAGTTGCTGGCCGATGTCTACATCAACATGACCCGTGGGCAAGAGGCCTTGCTGATCGACGCGGGCGATGCGCCCAGCGACACCCAGACCGTGGTGGTGCAGGTGAATCTGAGCCAATACGTGCTGCCGGTTCTGACGGCCAACGCACAGGAGCTGGCAGCCCACGAAGACCTGTTGGCGCAACTCGACAAGTCCAGCGGCGGCAAAACCGTGTGGCGCCAAGCGCAGGCTGCTTGAGTCTCAAGGATTCAGGGATGGATGCTTTGAAGGCGCACATTTTTTGCCTTGATGGGGCCAGAACGGCATAATTTTTATGCCATAATTGCGGTCTTCGCATTAATGCGTAGGGCGATTAGCTCAGGGGTAGAGCACTGCATTCACACTGCAGGGGTCGCAAGTTCGAAACTTGCATCGCCCACCAAAAATTCCCAATGAAAT
>JANQXJ010000136.1 GCA_030729445.1 Limnohabitans sp.
GTTCCACGCGCAGGGCTGCCGAGGCCAAGGCCAGGGTGGCCGTCACATCGACCGCATAACCGCTGCCCCTCAGGGTCGCGGCCAGGCCCGTGGCGATGCCCGTGTCGTCTTCCACAATCAAAACGCGCATGGCTTCATTTCCGGAGGTGTGCCTGATCTGCTGATGAGGCCTGATTGTGTCAGGAGTGGTGTGCATGTTGGGCATCGTGGCAGGACGAAATTAAGGCAGCCTTAATGCGGCGGCTTTTTAATACTTGGCATGACCCCCATGGCCCTCAACAAGATTGACAGTCCCCCCCTGCCCGAGCGCAAGGTGCAAAACCGGTTGGGTTCAGCATCGCCCGGTCTGTGGCTATGGCTTGCCTGTTTGGGGTTGACCCTGGCCTGGGATGCCTCAGGGGCAGACATCCGCGTCATGGCTTGGCTGGGCGATGCACAAGGGTTTGCGCTGCGCGACCACTGGTGGCTCAGCAGCCTGGGGCATGACGGTGCCAAGCGCCTGGCTGTGGTCATTTATCTGGGCCTGGTGTGGATGGCGTTCCGCCCCATGGGGTTCTGGCGCCAGATGCCGCGGCTACAGCGGATTGAAATCGTCGTGGGCATTACCCTGAGCTTGATGGTGGTCACCGCCGTCAAACGCGTGAGCCTGACCAGCTGCCCTTGGGAGCTGCAGGCTTTTGGTGGCATCGCCACTTATGTTTCACATTGGGCTTGGGGTGTCTCCGATGGCGGCAGTGGCCATTGCTTTCCAGGCGGCCACGCCTCCAGCGCTTTTGCATTCCTGGCCCTGAGCCTGCCGTGGTTGGCCTCCACCCAGCCTCATGAGCGACGCACGGGACAAAAACTCTTGGCAACCATCTTGCTGATGGGCCTGGTTCTGGGCGCCATCCAAACCCTGCGTGGCGCCCACTTCCCCAGTCACACGGCCTGGACAGCTTTGATTTGTGCCGCCACGACCTGGGCCAACCATGTCTTTTGGACGTGGTGGGACATGAGGCGTCAACGACCATCAAAATGTTAAATGCGCGAGCCCTATCATTCTGATTGACCAATATGTGACGACCTGGCAACCAGTTCCCGGCTAAAGTCACTGCATAAAGCTTCTTTCAAAGGTATAAAAATGACCCACATCGGCATGATCGGCATTGGCATGATGGGCCACGGCATCGCGAGCAACTTGCTCAAGCACGGGCACAGCCTCACCGTCCTCGAACACGCGGGCAACCAACCCTTGGACGCCCTGCTGGCCGCAGGTGCAAGCACCTGCAAAACGCCGCAGGCCTTGGCGGCGCAATCGGACGTGGTCATTTTGTGCGTCACGGGCACGCCGCAAGTCGAGGCTGTGCTGCTGGGTGACGACGGCGTCCTCAAAGGTCTGCGTCCCGGCACCGTCGTGATCGACTGCTCCACCGCTGTGCCCGCCTCCACCGAAAAAGTTGCCGCCATGGTCATGGCCCAAGGTGGACTGTTTCTTGATTCACCCATGACACGCACCCCCAAAGAAGCCGCCGAGGGCCGTTTGAACTTGCTGGTGGGCGGTGATGCCGCACTGTTTGAGCGCTGCCGCCCCATCTTGGCCTGCTTTGCAGAAAACATCGTGCACACCGGCCCCATTGGCTCGGGCCACCGCATGAAGCTTCTGCACAACTACGTCTCGTTGGGCACCGTCACCCTGCTGGCCGAGGCCGCGGCTTGCGCCCAGCGTGCAGGCGTAGACGCCAACACCTTTGTCGAGGTGCTCAGCAAAGGCGGCGGCTTTGGCGCAGCGCTAGACCGCCTCAAGCCCACACTGATCTCGGGCGACACCTCGGGCCTGCGTTTTTCGATGAGCAACGCACTCAAGGACCTGAGCTACTACAACCAGATGGCCATCGACACCCACGCCGACCACACGGTGGCCCAAGCGGTCAAACACACCCTGGAGACCGCCTGCCGCGAGGGTGATCCCAACGCGCTGGTGCCCGAGTTGATCGCGCTGCTGGCCAAGCGCTGAGCCGCCCTTACACCAGCGGCACCGTCAGCTGAGCAATCACTGCGGCGGTGTCAGGCCGTACCCCACGCCACCAGGCAAAGGCCTCGGCCGCTTGCTCGGCCAGCATGCCCACACCATCGGCCACCCGGGTCACGCCCGCTTGTTGCGCCAGTTGCAAAAACGGCGTGAGGCCTTTGCCGTAAGTCAGGTCGTAGGCCAGAGCGCCAGGCGCAAACACACTCGCGGGCAAAGGTGGCAACTCGGCCGTGAGGCTGGACGAGCTGGCATTGAGCACCACATCAAACGTCTGCCCCTGCAAGTCGGCATAGCCAAGCCCCTGCACAGGCACTTGGCCAGTTTGATGCTGCTGCGCCAAAGCCGCCAATTCCTGCGCCTTGGCCACCGTTCGGTTGACGATCACCAGCTCGGCAGGTTGCTCGGCCAACAGCGGCAGCAAGGCCCCGCGTGTCGCACCACCCGCCCCCAAAATCAACACACGCCGCCCCTGCAGCGGGCAGGCCAGGTTGTGCACCAAGTCGCGCACCAGGCCCACACCGTCAAAGTTCTCGGCATACACCTTGTCGCCCTCGAACTTCATCGCGTTCACCGCCCCCGCCATCTGGGCGCTGGGGGCCAAGTCGGTGGCGTAGGCAAAGGCGTCCATCTTGAAGGGCGCCGTCACGTTCATGCCCCGCCCGCCACTGGCTCGAAACGCGTCCACCGTGGCCGCAAACTCGCCCACGGGGCCAAGCAATTTGCCGTAGTCGATGTCTTGCCCTGTGACTTGCGCAAAAGCGCTGTGGATCAGGGGCGATTTGCTTTGCACAATGGGGTTGCCGATGACGGCGTAACGGTCGGTCATGTGGAGGGTTTTCAAAAATCTTGACAGGGGATCTTATCGTCACCCCAGCACGGCCTCACGAAGCGCCTTGTGAAAGATCGTCGATATACTTTTGGCGTGAAGACCCAGCCGCCCAACATTCCTTCCGACGGGTTCAAACCCTCCCTGGCCGTGGCGGCCATTGTTCTGGCCCAGTGCCTGAGTACCTCGCTGTGGTTCAGCCCCAGCGGGGTCGCCGACAGCCTGATGCAGGCCTGGCAACTGAGCGCAACTTCCTTTGGCTGGCTGCTCGCCGCCACCCAACTGGGCTTCATTGCGGGCACCATGGCGTTTGCATTCAGTGGCGCAGCCGATCGATTTCAGCCCACGCGCATTTTTGTGGTGTGCAGCGCGACCGGGGCGCTGGCGAACGCCGCCGTCACCTGGGGCGTGACCGATTACGGCGTGTTTTGGAGCCTGCGTTTTGTGGTGGGCATGTGCCTGGCGGGCATCTACCCACTGGGCATGAAGATGTTGGTCCAGCGTGTGGGCAGCAAACCGGCCGCCGCACTGGGCTGGTTGGTGGGCATGCTGACCTTGGGCACGGCCATGCCGCACGGTTTGCGGGCTCTTGGCCAGAGCTGGCCCTGGCCCGAGGTGCTGCTGGGCTCGTCGGCACTGGCCTTGGTGGGCGCGGCGCTGGTGGCCTTAATGGGCAAGCCGCCCAAGCAGGTCGCATCGCCGAGTTCCCCCGCTGCCCCCGTCCCCGTTCGCCTGAACACCCAGGCCTTGCGCGAGGTGATTGCGGTGCGCGGCTTTCGCGCGTCGGCCTTGGGTTACTTTGGCCACATGTGGGAGCTTTACGCGTTTTGGAGCGTGCTGCCTTGGCTGAGCCTGCCCATTCACCGCTCACTGGTGGCTGCAGGTTACGGCTGGGCGCCCTCGGTGGCGCTCATCAGTTTTTCGGCCATCGGCATCGGTTTTTTCGGTTGCGTGCTGGGTGGCCTGTGGAGCCGCCGCGTGGGCAGTGCGCGGGTGGCGGCCACGGCCTTGGCCGCATCGGGCCTGATGTGCCTGGTCTACCCCTTGACTCCCGATGCTTGGCCACTCGTGCAATTGGGGGCCTTGCTGTTTTGGGGCATTTGTGTGGTGGCCGATTCGCCGCAGTTTTCGGCCATGTCGTCTCAATACGCGCCGCCGCAATGGCTGGGCAGCGCCCTGGTGCTGCAAAACGGCGTGGGCTTTTTCATCACCGTGCTCAGCATCTTGCTGCTGGGCTGGGCCGTGCAGCAGTGGGGCAGCTGGGCCCTGTGGTTGTTGGCACCCGGCCCGGTGCTCGGGCTTTGGGCCATGCGGCCGCTGCTCAACAAAGCCTGAGCCAGCGCGGCTCAGTGTCGCCCCACCAAGCGGTACACCAACACCCCAAGGAC
>JANQXJ010000137.1 GCA_030729445.1 Limnohabitans sp.
TCGACCCGGCCAACCTGAGCGCCGAACAGCTCGAAGAAGTCGAAGCCTTTTTGGGTGCGATCGACAACAACGACGACGTGCAGAACGTGTTTGTGGGCTTGGCGGGTTAAGCACCTCACCTTTCTCGAAGGGCTTGACGGGTCATTCCCGTCAGGCCCTTCTGTTTTGGGGTCCGCAAACAACGCAAATTGGTGCATGCACGCGCACTAAGCAAGGGAAATTCAGGAACCACAAGTGATTTGCGCACACCAATGATGCACAAATCTTGCATACAAGATACCAATACAAGTGGCACGGTATTCGCTAGAGATTCAGGAAAAGGAATCCCTCGCCCGTGAACTCCAAAGACATTGCCGACCGGATCGTTGAAGCGATCCTGGCCCAAAAACTGATGCCCGGCGCACGCTTGGGTGAACAGGCTTTGTCGATGTTGTTTGACTGCAGCCGTACCTTGGTGCGCGAAGCATTGATGCAACTGGCCGCACGCGGCATCGTGCAGGTCAGCTCACGCCGGGGCTGGTATGTGGTGCAACCCTCCAAGACCGAAGCCCGTGAGGCCTTTGAAGCCCGCAGGGTGATCGAGACCGGCCTGATCCGCAGCGCCGGGACCATGGACAAGACCACCCTCAAGCGCCTGAAGCAACACATCCAACAAGAAAAAACTGCGCTCAAACAAGACGATGTGGGACTTCGCAGTTTTTTGCTTGGCGACTTTCATGTGTGCCTGGCCGAGTGCTTGGGTAACCAGCTGCTGGCCGACACGCTGCGCGACTTCACAGCCCGCACCACCCTGATCGCCATGCTCTACCAATCCAGCCACGACGCGGTGAAATCCTGTCAGGAACACATCGAGATCGTGCAAGCCCTTGAGCGTGGCAACAAAGAAACCGCCGAACAACTGATGGCGGAGCACATTGGCCAGGTGCAATCGGCCTTGAAGATCAACGCCGCACCTGCTGACCCGCTGGCCGAGTTGCGTCTGGCATTGGCGCCCATGAGTGCTGCCCGTGCTTCGCCACCCAAAACGGTCCGAATCGCATCCCTAAAAACCCCTTCTCCAACCTCACCTTCCACTTACCTAGGAGCCTTGCTATGAAACTCTCGAAACGCCTTGTCTTGTCCACCGCCGTGGCCGCCAGCCTCTTGACTTTGGCCGGTGCCAGTCACGCCCAAGCGGCGCTGGACAACATTCAAAAAGCCAAGCTGATCAAGATCGCCATCCCGACAGACTTTCCGCCTTATGGCTTTGTCGGCATCGACCTCAAGCCCCAAGGGCTGGACATCGACATGGCCAATTACATCGCCGCCAAGATGGGCGTGAAGATCGAATTGCTGCCTGTGACCAGCGCCAACCGCATCGCCTACTTGCAGACCAAAAAAGCCGATCTGGTCATCTCCACCTTGGGAAAAAACGCTGAACGTGAAAAAGTGATCGACTTCACTGCGGCCTACTCGCCTTTCTTCCAAGGCATTTACGGCCCTAAAACCATCAACGTGAAATCCATGGCCGATTTGGCGGGCAAAACCGTGGCGGCCACTCGCGGCGCTTTGGAAGACCAGGAGTTGACCAAGGTGGCCCCTGCGGGCACAGACATCAAACGCTTTGAAGACAACAACGCCACCGTCTCGGCTTTTGTCGCAGGCCAAACCCAGTTGTTGGCCACGGGCGTGTCGGTGGCGGGCGTGATGATGCAAAAGAACCCTCAGCTCAACACCGAGTACAAGCTGCTGCTCAAAGACAGTCCTAACTTCATCGGCGTGGGTAAAGGCGAAGACGCGCTGCGCACCAAGGTCAACGCCATCATTGCTGACGGCAAGAAGTCAGGCGACATCGACAAGATGGCGCAAAAGTGGCTGGGCCGCCCTGCTGGCCAGTTGCCCGAATAAGCACTTGAAGGGCTGACACCATGGCCATTGAGCTGGACTTTGCGGCGGTTTTGACCGAGTGGCCCTTGTTGGTCAAGGGTGTGGCGTTGACGCTCGGCCTCACGGCCGTGTCGGCAGTGCTGGGCGTGCTGCTTGGCATTGGCTGCGCCTGGGTGCGCACGCAGGGGCCTGGCTGGAGCCGCCCCGGCGTGGCCGCCTATGTGGAGCTGATCCGCAACACGCCTTTCATCGTTCAGCTCTTTTTCCTCTTCTTTGGCTTGCCCGCCATCGGTGTGCGGTTGAGCCCCGAGTGGTCTTCGGTCATTGCCATGGTGATCAACCTGGGGGCCTATTCGGCCGAGATCGTGCGGGCCGGCATCCAAACCACACCGGTCGGGCAAATCGAAGCAGCCATGAGCCTGGCGCTATCGCGCATGCAGACTTTTGTATGGGTGATTTTGCCGCCCGCCTTGCAGCGCGTGTGGCCTGCCTTGGTCAGTCAGATCATCATCGTGATGCTGGGCTCGGCGGTGTGTGGGCAGATCTCGACCGAAGAGCTGAGCTTTGCCGCCAACCTGATCCAGAGCCGCAACTTCCGCGCCTTTGAAGCCTTCATCGTCGCCACCGCCATCTACTTGCTGCTGTCGATCGCGACCCGCGCCACGCTGAACTGGTTCGGCCAACGCTTCTTGTTCGGGGGCCGCCGTGGTTGAGTTTTCTCTTTGGGACATCGTCAGCAACTTGTTGCTGGCCGCCCGCTGGACGATTGTGTTGTCCTTGATCGCTTTTGTCGGCGGTGGCCTGGTTGGCCTGGCCCTGCTGGTGGCCCGCACCACGCCCAGCCGCAGTCTGCAACAAGCCGTCGCCCTTTATGTGCAGGTCTTTCAGGGCACGCCTTTGCTGATGCAGCTGTTCTTGGCGTACTTCGGCATGGCGATGCTGGGCGTGGAGACCTCGGCCTGGACCGCAGCGGCCGTGGCCCTCACGCTGTACAGCAGCGCATTCCTCACCGAGATTTGGCACGGCTGTGTCAAATCGATTGGCAAAGGCCAGTGGGAAGCGGCGCAAAGCCTGGCACTGAACTTTGTCGAGCAATTGCGCTATGTGATTTTCCCGCAGGCCGCACGCATTGCGGTCGCGCCCACCGTGGGCTTTTTGGTGCAAGTGGTCAAGGGCACAGCGCTGGCTTCGGTCATTGGTTTTGTCGAGTTGACCAAGGCCGGCACCATGATCACCAACGCCACCTTCAAACCCTTTGTGGTCTACAGCTGTGTGGCTGTGATGTATTTCCTGATCTGCTACCCGATCAGCCTGTATGCACGCTCTCTCGAAGGCAAATTCCATGTCCAACGCTGATTCTTCTGCACCAGCTGCCGTCGCCATTTCGGGGCTGCGCAAGTCCTATGGCCACAACGAAGTCCTCAAAGGCATCGACCTGCAGGTGCGACCGGGCGAAGTGATTGCCATCATCGGCAAAAGCGGCTCGGGCAAAAGCACACTGCTGCGCTGCATCAACGGGCTGGAGATCTTTCAGCACGGCAGCCTGACCGTGCAAGGTCAGCCTTTGGTGTATTCAGACCCTGCGGCCATGCGTACCCTGCGCCAGCAGGTTGGCATGATCTTCCAGTCCTTCAACCTGTTCCCGCACCTCACGGTGGGCAAGAACATCCAGCTCGCGCCCGGTCTGGTCAAACAACTGCCCGCCGTCGAAACCGAAGCTGCAGCGCGTCGCCTGCTGGCCCGCGTGGGCTTGGCGGAAAAGTTTGACGCATTTCCGGATCAACTCTCGGGCGGGCAACAGCAACGTGTGGCGATTGCCCGCGCGCTGGCCATGTCACCGGGGATCTTGCTGTGCGACGAAATCACCTCTGCGCTCGACCCCGAACTGGTGGGCGAAGTGCTGGCCGTGGTGGAGTCGCTGGCGCAAGAGGGCATGACGCTTTTGATGGTCACGCACGAGATGAACTTTGCCCGCAAAGTCAGCGACCGCGTGATCTTCATGCACCAAGGTTTGGTGCATGAGCAAGGTGCTCCTGCCGAACTGTTTGCCAACCCGAAAACGCCTGAATTGCAGCAGTTTTTGTCCTCACTGCACTGAGCCCAGCAGGTCGATTCCAGCACCGGGCCGATATTGGGCCCGAAGTACGCCACGAGACTGCCGTCATAGGGGTTTTCAGCCTTGGGATCCATGGTGGTCTTTGCTAGGATGAGGCGTATTGTTGGAGATTTGTTCATGCATTTGACTTCCCATTCTTGGCGGCAGACTTTGTCCATCGCGGTGTTGGCCGTGTGTGCCAGCAGCACCGCCCTGGCCCAAGCCTGGCCACAGCGCCCGAT
>JANQXJ010000138.1 GCA_030729445.1 Limnohabitans sp.
GGTACGTGCTGCATCCACCAGACGCCGCACCATGGTGGGGGCTGCAAAAAACGAGGCCCGCTGCCAGTGCGCGGCCAGCGCCAAGGCTTCGTGCGGGTCAAACCCTTCGGATCGGGGCACCACGTTCAAGCCCGCGTTCAGCACATACGGCAAGTGGTACATGCCGCCGCCATGCGAAAGGGGTGCGGGGTGCAGCATGGTGTCGCCACGCGCCACCGATTGCACCGCTGCGAAATACGCCAGCGTACAGCCGCGCAATTGGCGGGCACACAGCACCACGCCCTTGGGGCGGCCTGTGGTGCCGCTGGTGTAGAACAACCAGACCGGGTCGTCGTCGTTTCTGGCTTGCAAATGCAGCTGCGGGCCTTTGGCTTGCAACATGAAGGTGGTGTTGGCCGCGACACCTGTGTTAACGCCAAGTTCGCGCAGCGCTTGTGTGAAATCGTGTTCACGTTTGCTGTCGCAAAAAGCGATGCGTGCTTCGCTGTGCTGGGCGATCCATGCGGCTTCGCGTTCGTGCAGCTTGGCGTTGACGGGCACCGCCACCGCACCGGCCCACCAGATGCCCCAGATCAACGGCAAATACTCAGGCGTGTTGTACAAAAAGAGCATCACCCGGTCGCCGGGCTGCACACCTTGGGCGTGCAGCCAATGGGCCGTACGCGCAGCGCGTTGGGCGAATTCGGCGTAATCGCACCAGACATCGGTGCCATGCGCGATGGCCGCTTGATGCGGGTAACGTTCGGCGGTGCGCGACAACCAGAGGGCGATATTCATTTGAATTGGGGAGAGAGTCGAATCGATAGGTTCACTACACCATGACCATGCCGCCATCGAGCAAGATGGACTGCCCTGTCATGCCGCGTGACTCGTGAGAGCCCAGGTAGACCGCAAGGGCAGCGATTTCGTCAGGATTCAGCACCCGCCCCAGCGGCACCCGAGCCAAGGCGGCCTTGACCATGTCGTCGCCACTCATGCCTGTACTTTGCGCAACCTGGGCTTTCAGTGTTTCCACCATGTCGGTCTGCACAAAGCCTGGGCAGATGGCGTTCACGGTCACCGAGTGGGGGCTGGCCTCGAGCGCCACGCAGCGTGTCAGGCCCACCACCGCGTGTTTGCTGACGTTGTAGGCGCTTTGGTTGCGCGAGCCCCATTTGCCCGCCGTGGAGGCGATGTTGACGATGCGCCCGTGCCGCCGCGCCTGCATGCCCGGCAGGCAGGCCTGCATGAAGTGCAGCACACCAAAGAGGTTCACATCGAGCATGTCCTGAAAGTCCTGCGGTGCGTAGTCGAGGAAAGGCTTGGCCCGGTAAACCCCCGCGTTGTTGACCAGCACGTCGACGCGCCCAAAGCGCTCTTCAACTTGCTTCACGGCCGCAAAACAGGCGTCGCGCTCGGTCACGTTCAGACCCAAAGTCATGATGCGTTCAGCGGGCAGGCCCAGGCTGTCTTTGACTTCCTGCAAGCGTGCCGTGTCGGTGGCGATCAGGCACAAGCTGGCCCCTTCGGCCGCATAAGCCTCGGCAATCGCCCTGCCGATGCCACGGCTTGCGCCGGTCACGATAGCCACTTGTTGGTCGAGTCGGTGTGCCATGTTCAATCCTTGGGTTGGGGCGCTCAGATGAGTGCCGCGTGTTTGCGTGAGTCGCCCGTCTTGCCGTGTTTGGGGCCGTCGTGCGGTTTGGACACCGCTTTGCGCAGCACGGCCAGATAACCCTGGGCCAGCTCCATGCGCGGGCCAAAGCCTTGTGCGATCAGCATGCGGTGGGCGGCAGGCAGCTTCCAGCAGGGGGTGAACACAAACAGGTGGTGTTCGAGGTGGTAATTGACCCAGTAAGGCGCCAGCACCATGCGCATGCCCCAATTCGTCAGCGTGGTGCGGGTGTTGCGCAAGCGGTCATCGTTGTTACCGACCACCGCATGCTCGGCGATATTGCGCACGCGGCTGATGACTTGGTACCAGGTCAGCAAAGGCAAGAGCCACAGCACAAAATAGGCCCACCACACCCCCGCTGCGGCCGTGACGGCCAAGATGGTCAGGTTGCTCAAGAAAAAGTGTTTTTCTGCCGCCCACAGGTTCTTCACACGCTGCCAGCGGCTGGGGCTGCCCCCCATTTCCATGCGGAAAAATTCGAGGCGCCGCTGGTAACCGGTAATGCCCAGAATGTCGCGCCGCATCTTGCGCCAAAAGCTTTGTTTCGTGATCGGGAAAGGTGCCGACAAAATCAGGTCGGGGTCTTCGGCTTGTTGGGTGTGGCGGTGGTGGCTCAGGTGGTAAGGGCGGTAAAGCGTGAGGCTCGCCCCGACAGGCCAGCCGCACAAAAACGCGCCCAGTGTGTCGTTGAGCCGGGTGTTTTTGAACAAGGCGCGGTGCGCCGCGTCGTGCATCAAGATCGCCAAACCCAGCTGCCGCCCACCGATGATGACCACGGCCACCACAAAGCTCAAGGGATTGGGCCACGCGATGAAAAACGCCATGGCCAAGGCGATCACGCCCCAAGCGTGCAACACCAAATACGCACCCATCCAGTCCGAGCGCTCGCGCAAAAACGCGTCTTGTTCGGGGCTCAGACTGGGCTGGGTGTCGGTGGTCATGGCAAGGGGATTCGGCAAAAGGCCTATCTTGTGCCTTGCGCCCCCGCCGGATAGTCACAGGCGTGACCTTTTCGGGGCTTTCCCTGAGCATCCGAGCTTTAGTTCTGACTCACTTGCCGATGCAAAAACTCGAAAAGATCACGCCCAGCAAATCGTCGGCGCTGAATTCGCCCGTGATCTCGTTGAGCGCGTTTTGCCCCAGCCGCAACTCTTCGGCCAGCAGGTCCAAGTTTTGCGCTTGCGCAGCCAAATGGGCGTCGGCCACTTGCAGATGCTCGCGCACGCGGTGCAGCGCCTGCACATGGCGCTCGCGTGCAATGAACAGGCCTTCGCTGGCCTGCTGCCAACCGGCTTGTTGCAACAGTTGCTGGCGCAGGGCTTGCAGGCCTTCACCGGTTCGGGCCGAGAGCGTCAAGCCCGTGCGCTCCCCCGACACCTCGGCGGCATCGGCCTTGTTCCACACATCGATCACCGCCACACTGGTGGGCAAGCGGCTGTGCAGGGCAGCGGCAATGTCGGCGTCGGCGCTGTCGTAATCGGCTTGGCCCACGCGTGTGAGGTCGTGCAAAAACAGCACCGCGTCGGCCCCTTCAATCTGGCCCCAAGCACGCGTAATGCCGATCTGCTCCACCTCGTCCACACCTTCGCCTTCGCGCAGTCCGGCGGTGTCGATCACATGCAGCGGCACGCCTTCGATCTGGATGGTTTGCTGCACCACATCGCGTGTGGTGCCCGCAATGGGCGTGACGATGGCCAGCTCGGCCCCGGCCAGCGCGTTGAGCAGCGAACTCTTGCCCGCATTGGGCTGGCCCGCAATCACGACCTTGATGCCTTCGCGCAGCAAAGCGCCTTGCCGGGCTTTGCCCAGCACCGTCTGCAGCGCGGTTTGCAGGCGCGTCAATTGCCCTTGCGCGTCGGCCTTTTGCAAGAAATCAATTTCTTCTTCGGGGAAATCCAGCGTGGCTTCCACCAACATGCGCAGGTGGATCAGCGCATCGCGCAGCACATGGATTTCTTTGGAGAAATCACCCGCCAAGGAGCGGCTGGCGCTGCGTGCGGCAGCCTCGGTGCTGGCGTCGATCAGGTCGGCAATCGCTTCGGCCTGCGCCAGGTCGATCTTGTCGTTCAAGAAAGCACGTTCCGAAAACTCGCCCGGTTGCGCCACGCGCAAACCCGCTAACCTTGGCTGGCCTGTGGCCGGGTCCACCTCGGCCGCTGCTTGCAGGCAACGCGCCACCAGCAACTGCAAGACCACCGGTCCGCCATGCGCTTGCAGCTCCAGCACGTCTTCGCCCGTGAACGAATGCGGGGCCACGAAGTGCAAAGCCAATCCGTGGTCGATGGGGCTGCCATCGGCATCTGCAAAAGGCAGGTAGGTGGCTTCTCGTGGCTTGAGTGGCCGCCGGCACAGCGCATGAATCAGCGAGGACAGATTTCGGCCCGATACCCGCACGATGCCCACAGCACCACGGCCGGGTGCGGTGGCGATGGCGACGATGGGTTCTTGGTGTCTGACGAGCATGGTTCGGTGGTGCGTGAGGCTAGGCCGCTAAATTTGTCACCCCAAGCT
>JANQXJ010000139.1 GCA_030729445.1 Limnohabitans sp.
GGTGGTGGGTGCGACCGGTCTGGCCAGTTTGTTGCTGGCGCCTTTTGGGGGCTACGCCCTGAACTTGGCGGCGATCACCGCGGCCATTTGTATGGGCAAAGAGGCCCACCCCGACCCGGCCCGCCGTTACACCGCATCGGTTTTTGCGGGGTTGCTTTACATCGCCTTGGGCCTGGCCGCAGGCACCATTGTCAGCCTGATGGCGGCGTTTCCCCGGGCCTTGGTCTTGGCGGTGGCGGGTTTGGCCCTGTTAGGCACGATGACGGCGGGGCTGACAGCCGCGGTCAAGGACGAGCAGCACCGCGAGGCCGCAGTGCTGACCTTTTTGGTGACCCTGTCGGGTGTGACGCTGGCTGGGGTGGGCTCGGCCTTTTGGGGTGTGGTGGTGGGTGGCCTGGCGCAGTGGCTGTGGACACGGCGCCCAACGAGTTCACATTGAAAAAATCTTGCCCGGGTTCATGATGTTGTGCGGGTCCAGCGCCCGCTTGATGGTGCGCATCATGTCCACCGCGCCTTCGCCGGTTTCGGTGCGCAAGAAGTCCATCTTGTGCAGACCAATGCCGTGCTCGCCCGTGCAGGTGCCCCCCAAGCGCAGGGCGCGGTTGACCAGTTGCTGATTTAAAGCTTCGGCGGTTTCGCATTCCTGCGGGTTGTTCGGGTCGATCAAATAGCCGAAGTGGAAGTTGCCGTCGCCCACATGGCCGACCAAAAAGTAAGGCAGGCCGCTGGCATCGGTTTCGGTGATCGAGTCGAGCAGGCAATCGGCCAGGCGGCTGATGGGCACGCAGGTGTCGGTGCTGATGGCGCGGCAGCCGGGTTTGCTCTGGATGGCCGCAAAGTAGGCGTTGTGCCGCGCCGTCCACAAGCGCGTGCGCTCTTCCGGCGTGGTGGCCCATTCAAACGCGTTGCCACCAAACTCGCTGGCGATTTCTTGCACCGTTTCGGCTTGTTCTTTCACACCCGCAGGCGAGCCGTGGAACTCCATGAGCAACATGGGTTCTTCGCGCAGGCCCAGCTTGGCATAGGCGTTGACCATGCGCACGGTGTTGTGGTCGATCAGCTCCACGCGGGCAATTGGCACGCCCAGCTGAATGGTTTGGATGACCGCCCGAACTGCTGCTTCGATGCTGGGGAAGGAGCAAATGGCCGCCGAGATGGCTTCGGGCAAGGGGTAAATGCGCACGGTGACTTCGGTGATCACCCCCAACGTGCCTTCGCTGCCCACCATCAGGCGCGTCAGGTCGTAACCTGCGCTCGACTTCTTGGCGCGAGTGCCGGTGCGAATCACTTCGCCAGCTGCAGTGACCACTTCCATGGCCAGCACGTTCTCGCGCATGGTGCCGTAACGCACGGCGTTGGTGCCACTGGCGCGTGTCGCGCTCATGCCGCCAATGGTCGCGTCGGCGCCGGGGTCGATCGGGAAGAACAGCCCTGTGGACTTGATTTCTTCATTCAGCTGTTTGCGCGTCACGCCCGGCTGCACCGTGACCGTCAGGTCTTCGGCGTTGATGGACAGGACCTTGTTCATGCGCGTCAGGTCGATGCTGATGCCGCCTTGAACCGCGAGCAAATGGCCTTCGAGCGAGGAGCCCACACCAAATGGAATCACGGGCACCTTGTGCTCGGCGCACAGCTTGACCGCATCGGCCACATCCTGGGTGTTCTCGGCAAACACCACGGCGGCGGGCGGCGGCACATGGGTGAAGGCCGACTCGTCGCGGCCGTGCTGCTCGCGCACCACCAGGGCCGTGGAGCAGTTGTTGCCAAAGCGGGCTTTCAGCGCCGTCAAAAACGCTTCGGGCACAGCACGTTGCGCGATTTCGGGAGCCAAGTGGGCGGCGGGGGTGGGGGCATTCATGGGTGTCTCCAGGGGTGGCGGGCCAGGCCCGCCAGTCATGTGAGGTTGCAGTTTACGCCGCAAACAATGGCCTTGCTGTCCTTTGTCAGACAAGCCAAGGGGACTTGCCTGACAATGGTCTTTTTTGTGCAGGCACCTGAATTTGGGTGAATTCTGCAATCTTTGCACCCTTGAGCGAACAAAAAGAGAGAGCAAATACATGGGCAACCGACTCACACAAATCGCCACTCGAACCGGCGACAACGGCACCACCGGCCTGGGCAACAACCAGCGCGTGTCCAAAAACAGCCTGCGCGTGCACGCCATGGGCGAGGTGGATGAACTGAACTCGCACATTGGTGTGCTGCTGTGCGAAGACATGGCCGCTGACGTGCGCGAGGTGCTGGTCGAGGTGCAGCACCAGCTGTTCAACCTGGGTGGCGAGCTGTCCATTCCTGGCTTTGAGCTGCTGAAAGTGGAGGCCGTGGCAGCCTTGGATGAGGCGCTCGAAAAATACAACGCCCAGCTGCCCAAGCTCGAAGAGTTCATCTTGCCCGCGGGCACCCGTGGTGCCTCGCAAGCCCATGTGTGCCGCACCGTGGCCCGCCGCGCCGAACGCGCTTGTGTGGCCTTGGGCAATGAAGAGGCCATCAACGAAACCCCGCGCCAATACCTCAACCGCCTGTCCGACCTGATGTTTGTGCTGGCCCGTGTGCTCAACCGCATGAACGGCGGGGACGATGTGTACTGGAAAAGCCAGCGCATGGCCAAAGACAAAGCCTGAAACCATGCGCAAATTTGTCCACGCTGTAGGGTGGGGGGTGTTGTGCCTGGCCGCGTGCGGGCCCCTATTGGCCGCACCATCAAAGGTGGTGCTCAGTTGTGCGGTGGCCTACCTGCCGCAGCGCAGCACCTGGGTGCGCGAGGTGCGCATCGATTGGGACAAAAAAACCATCCGCAGTTTGCACATTGATGGCTTGCAGCCCCATGGTTTTTCGCTCATTCCCCAAGGCGTGATGACGGCGGTCGACAACGAGCGCATTCAGATTGACCTGGTCACGCGCCAATGGCAAAGCGATTTTCGGGGCCTTGCCACGGGCCAGGGCCGCTGCGAAACGGTGCCCGGCTGAAAGCAGCCCGGCCTGTCACCTAGGCGCATGTTTCAGGGTTGATGCGCGTGACAGCGAGGTATGGCCGCTGATACGCTGCAACGCATGAACACCGCGACAAAATCCTCCGATACGGCCCCCTACCTGCCCCAAATTCGGCTCTACCAAAACTGGCTGCGCGACCAGCGCGGCCTGAGCTTTGCCACCTACAACGACCTGTGGCGTTGGTCAGTGACCGAGCTGGACACTTTTTGGCAAAGCATCTGGGATTACTTCGACTTCCAGTCGCCCACGCCGCACACGGCCGTCTTGGCGAACAACGTCATGCCGGGGGCCAAGTGGTTCTCGGGGGCCCAAACCAACTACGCCCACCAAGTGCTGCGCCATGTGCAGCCCGCGCATGACGCAGGGTTCTTGGCGGTCATCAGCCACAACGAAAAAGGCCTGCGCCGCGAGATGACTTGGCCTGAGCTGCGCCGCCAGGTGGCCGCCATGGCCTTGCACCTGCAGGCCCAAGGTGTGCAGCCGGGCGACCGGGTGGCGGCGTATTTGCCCAACATCCCCGAGGCCATGGTGGCGTTTTTGGCCACGGCCAGCGTGGGCGGCGTGTGGAGCATTTGTGCGCCGGACATGGGCACCAACGCGGTGCTTGACCGTTTCAAACAGATCGAGCCCAAGGTGCTGATCGCAGTCGACGGGGTGAGCTACGGTGGGCGCGACTTTGACCGCATGGGGGTGGTGCAGGAGCTGCGCGATGCTTTGCCCAGCGTGCAGCACGTCATCATCCACGACAACCTGGGCACCTTGGACCTGACCAACTGCGATGTGGGCAGCAGCGTGCAAATGTCGGCCATCACCGCGCGAGATGACGCCGAAGTGCAGGCCTTTGAGCCGATGTGGCTGCCTTTTGACCACCCGCTGTGGATTGTGTATTCGAGTGGCACCACCGGCTTGCCCAAGCCCATCGTGCACGGCCATGGCGGCACCGTGATCGTGGCCTTGGCCAACAAGATTTTGCACAACGACATCGGCTGCAGCTACCACCCCAACAGCTGGGGCGAGCGCTTTCATTGGTACAGCTCGACCGGCTGGGTGATGTGGAATGCGCAAGTTGCGGGCCTGCTCAACGGCGTGACCTGCGTGATTTATGACGGCAACCCCGGCGGCAGCAAAGAGCGGCCAGACTGGGGCATTCTGTGGCGCATGGCGGCGCAGGAAAAAGTCACGTTTTTTGGGGCAGGCGCAGCCTACTTTGCCAACTGTCACAAAGCTGGTTTGGACATTTCCCGCAGCGGCGATTTGTCCCTGATCCGCGCCTTGGGCACCACCGGATCGCCCTTGTCGGCGGACACACAAACCTGGGGCGTCGAGCAATTCAAGGCCATTGGCACCGACATCTGGTGGTGCAACATCTCGGGCGGTACCGACTTTGCGGGTGCCTTTGTGGGCGGTCACCGCGAACTGCCGCAAGAGCCCGGCGTGATGCAGTGCCGCGAACTCGGCTGCGCGGTCGAGGCCTGGAACGAAGCCGGTGAGCCGGTGATCGGCGAGGTGGGCGAGCTGGTCTGCACTCAGCCCATCCCGTCCATGCCGCTGTACTTCTGGAACGACAAAGACAACGCCCGTTATTTGGCCAGCTACTTTGAGATGTACCCCGCAGGCCATGGCCGAAAGCCTGGCGGCGGGGACGGCCCGGCCAGCATGGGCGGTGTGTGGCGGCACGGCGACTGGCTGCGCATTGGCGATGCCAGTGGTCAAGGCGAAGGCTGCGTCATTTTTGGCCGCAGCGACGCGACCATCAACCGCTACGGCCTGCGCATGGGCACCAGCGAGCTGTACAGCGCTGTCGAGGCTTTGCCCGAAGTCATGGACTCGATGGTGGTGGACCTGGAGTATTTGGGCAAAGAAAGTTACATGCCGCTCTTTGTGGTGCTGCGCCCCGGCACGGCGCTGGACGATGCGCTCAAAGCCAAGCTCAACAACGCCATCAAGGTGGCGCTCAGCCCGCGTTTCATACCGAACGACATCTTTCAAGTGGCCGAGATCCCGCGCACCTTGTCCGGCAAGAAGCAGGAGCTGCCGATCAAGAAACTCATGCTCGGCCAGCCGCTGGAAAAGGTGGTCAACAAAGACGCCATGGCCAATCCGGGGTGTCTGGATTGGTACGTGGATCTGGCCAAGCGGCATTTGGCCAAGTTGTGAAAACAGCCGAGCTGGCGGGTGCTTAAAACCTCAACACAAACAAAGTGATGGACGGGAAGGCCACCAGCAAGGCGGTGCGCAAAAGATCGCTCAGCACAAAAGGCATGATGGCGCGGTAAGTCTGGGTGATGGGCGTGTCGCGTGCGAGCGAGTTGATGACGAACAGGTTCATGCCGACCGGGGGCGTGATCAAGCCCACCTCCACCACGATCAGTACCAAGATACCGAACCAGATGGCCAGCTCATCGGGGGGCAGACCAAAGTCCAGGGCCGAGACGATCGGGAAAAACACCGGAATGGTCAGCAAGATCATGGACAGTGAATCCATGAAACAACCCAAAATCACATACAGCAGCAAAATCGCGGTCAGCACCAGCAAAGGACTCACGCCCCATGAGGCCACAGCCGCCGCGGCTTCTTGTGGCAACTGCGACAAGGCCAAAAAGGTGTTGTACGTGCCGGCACCCAGCACAATCATGAAGATCATGGCCGTGGCCACGGCAGTGCCCAGCAAAGCACCGCCCAGTGTTTTGCGGTTCAGGCCGCCGTTGAGCCAGGCCGCGATGCCGGTGCCAAATGCGCCCACAGCCGCGCCTTCGGTGGGCGTGAAAATGCCGCCATAAATGCCGCCCACCACCAGCAAAAAAATCAGCACCACAGGCCACACGCGTGCGGTGGCTTGCAAGCGTTCCTTCATGGGCGCAGGGGGCAGGGTGCCCATGTCTTGCGGGCGCACGCGGGCATAAATGGCGATCACAATCACATAGCCCACCGCCGCCAGAATACCGGGAACGAAGGCTGCCAAAAACAACTTGGCGATGTTTTGTTCCGTCAAGATGGCGTAGATGACCAGCACCACCGAAGGCGGAATCAAGATGCCCAGCGTGCCGCCAGCGGCCAGACAGGCGGTGGAGATGCCGCCCGCATAACCGGCCCGCTTGAGCTCAGGCAGGGCCACTTGACCCATGGTGGCCGCCGTGGCGAGCGAGGAGCCGCAGATCGCGCCAAAGCCCGCACATGCGCCCACCGCCGCCATGGCCACACCGCCTTTGCGGTGACCAATCCACACCTCGGCGGCTTTGAACAGCGCTTTGGACAAACCGCCCAAAGCGGCAAACTGGCCCATTAGCAAAAACAGCGGAATGACCGACAGCGAGTAGCTCGAAAAGGTGCTGTAAGTGACCTGCTTGAGTTGGTTGATGATGGGCGTGACGTTGCCAAAAATCAGGTAGGCCCCGCCCAGGCCGCACAGCATCATCGACAAGCCGATGGGGATGCGCACAAAAATCAGCAGCAGCAAAACCGGGAAAGACCACAGCGCCAGTTCAATCGTGTTCATGGGCAAAACTCCTGCCAGCGATCAGTGGCCAATGGGGCCGGAAACCTGCAGGTCTTCGCCGGGCTTGGCCAACCCGAGCTGCATCAGGATGTGGCCCAAATAGGTGATGCAGCCCAGCACTGCGCCCAGCATGCACAACGCAAAACCCCACCACAGGGGCAGCTGCAAGATGAAAGTGGTTTCTTGGTTGGTGTACTTGTCCACAAGACCTGCCCATAAACGCCAGGTCAGCAGCAGCCAGACCGCCAGCATCAGCACATCACTGAGCAAGCGGATGAAGCGCTGCAACCCGGCCGACATGTGCGAATACAACAAGTCCACCGTGGCGTGTCCGCCTTGCAGGTAGCACCAGGGCATGAAAAAGAAAATGGCCACACCCACGCCCATTTCCACGAGCTCGTAGTCGCCCGGTACAGGGCCTAGACCCATGCCGCTGAAGCTGCGCCCGATCACGCTGATCACCACCAACAAGGTCAACAGTGTCAGCAACACACCGCCAATCAAGGCGCTCCAGCGGGCCATGTGGTGAATGAAGGTCATCATGAACAAGGTCTCATGGATCGGTGGGGGCGAACCCACGGTGGACAGAAAAAACCCGCCGACCAGCGGCGGGTGAGCCATGCGGGCCCGCAGGCACCGCGTTCAATCACTTGCTGTGTTTGGCGATCAGCTCACGGGCATCGGACAACAGTTTGTTGCCATCGATGCCTTTGGTGCCCACTTCCTTGACCCAGTCATCGGCCACCACGCTGGCCGTACGGCGCCAGCGTTGGGTCTCAGCCGCGTCCAAGGCCACAATGTTGTTGCCTGCTTTTTGTGCAATGGCACGACCGACTTTATCGCCCTCGTCCATGGCGCGGCCAAAGAATGCGGCGGTCTCCAAACCTGAGTTCTTGTCGATCACCTGTTTCAAGTCAGCGGGCAGCTTGTCATACGAGCCTTTGTTCATCGACACCGCAAAAGTGGAGTTGTACAAACCGTTGGGGCCATAGAACGTGGTGTGGTTCTTCACCAACTCATGTACCTTCAGGGCTGGACCCACTTCCCATGGGATGGTGGTGCCCTGGATCACGCCTTTGGACAATGCCTCGGTCACAGCGGGCACGGGCATGCCCACAGGGGTTGCACCCAGTTTGGTCAGCATGTTGTTGATGATGCGCGAGCCGCCGCGGATCTTCATGCCTTGCAGGCTCTCCAGCCCTGTCACGGGGGTCTTGGTGTGGAACAGGCCGGGGCCATGGGTGTGCACGGCGATCAGCTTCACGTCCTTGAACTCATCGGTGGCATTCTTTTGCACGTATTCCCACAAGGCTTTGGAGGAGGCTTCACCTGTGGTGGTCAGGAAAGGCACTTCAAACACTTCCGTCTTGGGGAAACGGCCGGGGGTGTAGCCCAGCACGGTCCAGGTGATGTCAACGATGCCGTCTTTGGCTTGGTCAAACAACTGGGGCGGTGTGCCGCCGAGCTGCATGGTGTTGAAAATCTGCACCTTGATGCGGCCACCCGATTCGGCCTCGACCTTTTTGGCCCAGGGCACGATGGCCTTGGCCGGGATGGTGGCCTGTGCGGGCAGCATCTGGTGGAAACGCAAAGTCACGTTTTGGGCCTGTGCGGCACCAACAAAGGCGGTTGCACCCAAAATGGCCAACACGGCACGACGAGGGGTCAGTTGAAACATGGCAGTCTCCTGGTTATGTTTTATAAACAAATACAGTTGGCGATGCTATCCAGTTTTACCAATTTGGTGACTGAGGCTTTACCCTTAGATTTGCAACGGATCATGTTCAATAAAAACGGCGTGCCCACTTGCGCAGGCACGCCGTTGGTGTTGGAAAAACTGAAAAATCAGTTCTTGTGCAACTCGGCGTTCAACTCGCCCCAGCTCTTGTTGCGCGGAATGGCGTGCAAGGCGCCCGACTGTGAATCGCGGCGGAACAGGATGCCGTTTTTGCCAGACAACTCTTTGGCTTTCATGACCGAGCCATCGGGCATTTGCACGCGGCTGCCGCCGGTGATGTAGCAACCGGCTTCCACAATGCAATCGTCGCCCAGCGAGATGCCGATGCCCGCGTTGGCGCCCAGCAAGCAGCGCTTGCCGACCTTGATGACTTCTTTGCCGCCACCCGAGAGTGTGCCCATGATGGATGCACCGCCGCCAATGTCGCTGGCGTCATCGACCACCACGCCCGCGCTGATGCGGCCTTCGACCATGCTGGCGCCCAGCGTGCCCGCATTGAAGTTGCAAAAGCCTTCGTGCATGACGGTGGTGCCACTGGCCAGGTGCGCACCCAGGCGCACACGGTCGGCGTTGGCAATGCGCACGCCCGACGGGATCACGTAGTCGGTCATTTGTGGGAATTTGTCCAGGCCCTTGATCTCGAGCACGCGGCCAGTGCCTCGGGCTTTGAGGCGGGCGGCAGGCACATCGGCCAGGGCGCAGGGGCCAAAGTTGGTCCAGGCCACGTTGGGCAGCAGGCCAAAGATGCCGGTCACGTTGGCGCCGTGCGGCAACACCAGGCGGTGGCTCAGCAGGTGCAGGCGCAGGTAGGCGTCGTGGGTGTCGGCGGGCGCGTCGGCCAGGCTTTTGATCTCGGTGCGCACGGCGACCACGGTGGCGTTGCGCACGCTGCAGGCGACCAGGGCCTGGGCCACGTCTGCGCCCAAGGTGGCCACGGCTTCGGCCTGGGTCAGGCGGGTGCTGCCGCTGGCGGCCACATCGGCAGCCAGTTCGGGGGCGGGGAACCAGGTGTCCAGCACGGTGCCGTCAGCGGCGATGGTGGCCAAGCCTGTGGCGCGTGCGCCGGTGGTTTGGAAAGTGCTCATGTTGAAACTCCGAAAAAATGGCCCGCCAAATGTGCGGGCCGCAGTCAATAAGATGGTCAGATTATCGCGGAAGGCCGTGTGTCACGAATTATTCATGCGTGTTTCATAGACTGATCGTTTTCAACAGATCACTTTCTTTGCGGCGCAGGGGTGGATCACCTCCCACACGAACAACTGAGCCGTTGCCCGGACCATGCCCGCCCGAAAACCCCTTATCTTGTCAGCGCTTGGGCGATTGTTCACCGTGGTCATGGTGGCCAGTTTGTTGGGCGCTTGTATGCCACGACAGCTGCTGGTGAACAGTGCGGCCGATGCCCTGACCGCCCAAGGCCAGGCCGAAGAAGAAGACATCGGTTTGGTGCGTGAAGCCAGTGCTTTTTACCTCAAAGTGTCCGAATCCTTGCTGCGCCAAACGCCTGGGCATTTGCCCTTGGCCGAAACGGTGGCTTCGGGTTTCACGCAGTACGCCTATGCCTTTGTGGCTTTTGAGGCGGAGCGGCTTGCCAACACCGATGTCAAAGCCGCGCAGCAACTGAACGAACGTGCTCGGCGCTTGTATGGGCGGGCGCATCGCCACGCCATGGCCGCTTTGAACCAAACAAGCCCCGGATTTGCTGCCGCCTTGGCGCAGCCACAAGCCGCACTTTGGCCCAAGCTCCGGGACGAACAAGTGGGTGTGGCCTATTGGGCGGCGGCTTCTTGGGGCGCATACATCGCGCTGTCCAAAGACGACCCCGATGCTGTGGCCGATTTGCCCTTGGCCGTGCGACTGGCCGAATTGGCTTGGCGCACTTCTCCCCAACATGGGCAAGGGGATTTGGCCAGTTTGATGGGCAGTTTTGAAGCCGCACGCCCGGGTGGTTCGAGCGCCAAAGCTGCTGCATTTTTTGACCAAGCTTTTGCCATCAGTGGTGGCCAAAGCCCAGGGCCCTTGGTGGCCAAAGCCGAAGCCATTGCCCAAGCGGCGGGCGACAGGCCAGCGTTTGAAGCCTTGTTGAAACAAGCATTGGCCGTGAGCGCCGGGCGCACCGACCTGTCCAGCCAAATCATGCGCCAGCGAGCGCAGTGGTTGCTGGACAGCGCAGACGATCTTTTTTAAACGGACTTGAGCATGGCAAGAACAATGGGTTGGGCAAAGGGCAGCACATGGGCGCAATGGCTGAGCGCATCATTGGCAGCGTTGGTGATGGCAAGCGCACCCACAGCGCAGGCCAACACCCAGCAGTTGCGCATCGGGTCTTTGGTGCCCAAAAACTCGCTCTACCACCGCCAGCTGATCGACATTGCTGACAGCTGGCGCAAGGCGCAAGGCACGGGGGCTCGGTACGTGGTGTTCCCGGACGGTGCGCAAGGTGGCGAGGCCGAAATGGCGCGGCGCATGCGCATTGGCCAGTTGCAAGGGGCATTGCTGTCGGTGGTGGGGCTGCGCGAAATCGAGCCGTCGATTGCAGCACTGCAGGCCATGCCGCTTTTGTTTCGCAATTGGGAAGAAGTGGACTACGTGCGCGAGAAGATGCGCCCGGCCATGGAAAAGAAGTTCATGGACAAAGGCTTTGTGGTGCTGGCCTGGGGCGACGCGGGCTGGGTGCGTTTCTTTTCCAAAGAAGCGGCGCTCAGGCCCGACGACTACAAGCGCATGAAGTTTTTTGCATGGGGCTCGGAGCCCGACCAGCAAAACATCATGAAAAGCTTGGGCTACACGCCCGTGCCATTGGAGACCACCGACATCTTGCCCGCCATCCAAACGGGCATGATCAATGTGGTGCCGTCAACGCCCTACTTTGCCTTGGCGACCCAGGTTTACAACTCTGCGCCCCACATGCTGGAGATCAATTGGGCCCCGATTGTGGGGGCCTTGGTCGTGACCCGCAAAGCCTGGGATGGCATGTCGCCCGAGGTTCAAAAAGCGGTGCGTGCGGCCAGCGACAAGGCGGGTGCAGAAATTCGCACCAAAGCCCGGTTAGAGGTCGAAGAGGCGGTGGATGCGATGAAAAAGAGGGGTCTTACGGTCAACAAACCCAATGCCGCGCAAATGAAAGAGTGGAACGACTTGGCGGAAAAACTCTACCCTCGCATCCGCGGCACCATGGTGCCCGCCGAAACCTTTGACGAGGTGATGGCCCACCTGAAAACCTTTCGCGCAGGTTCGACCAAGTGACGCTTCATTTAGCGCCTCAGAACCTGGGGGACGTTCCGCGCCGAAACGCATGGCTCATTGACGAATGGCTGTCATCGGCTGCCTTGGCGCTGATGGTGTTGATCCCGGTCATCGAAATTGTGATGCGCCCATGGATGGGCCGCGGGGTTGAGAACGCCCCGGTATTGGTCCAACACTTGGGCCTGGTGTTGACCATGTGGGGGGCTTTGGCGGCCGAGCGGCATGGTCATCTGACCACCCTGGGCGGTGGCGTGCGCAGCCAAAACGCATCGCCAAGTGGTGCGAGCCAGAAATGGCCGCAGCATTTGGCCCATGGTTTGGCGGCCTTGGTCTGCGGCATGTTGGTCATGAGCAGCTGGCGCTTGGTGGACAGTGAGCGCGAAGCCGCCCAAGTGCTGGCCTATGGCATACCGATTTGGTGGGTGCAGGCCAGCATGCCTTTGGGTTTTGCCTTGTTGGGCTTCAAGTTGGGCTTGCGTTGTGCTCGTTTTGTCAATGCATGGCCACTGCAGTGGTGTGTGGGTTTGGCGCTGACGTTGTGCGGTGCCGCGATGGCTGCACAGTTCGACGGAACGGCTTTGCCCTTGTGGCCCGCACTTTTGCTCTTGTTGGTGGCCTTGTGGGCAGGTGCGCCGATTTTTGCTGTGCTTGGCGGCTTGGCGCTGGCTTTGTTTTGGCAAGATGGCATGCCATTGGCATCGGTGGCGCTGTCGCACTACCAAATCACCGTCAACCCGTCTTTGCCCGCCTTGCCTTTGTTCACTTTGGCGGGCTTGGTGTTTGCCCGCACGGGCGCAGCCCAAAGGTTGAGCCAATTGTTTGTGGCCATGTTTGGGCAAGGCGCCACGGGCACAGTGTTGGCCACGGCCTTGCTCTGCTCGTGTTTCACCGCATTTACCGGTGGCAGTGGCGTGACAATTTTGGCTTTGGGGGGCTTGTTGTTGCCCTTGTTGCTCAAAGCGGGTTACCCCGAAAAACGTGGCATTGGCTTGGTGACCAGCGCCAGCGCTCTGGGGGTTTTGCTGGCGCCTTCGGTGCCGCTCATCATGTACGCCATCATCGCCCGCGTGCCCATCAACACCATGTTCTTGGCGGGCTTGTTGCCTGCTTTGGTGATGGTTGCTTTTTTGTTGGTGTTTGGCGGTTATCTGCGCAAACCATCCAGCGCGGGCCATGCGCCCAAGGGCGAAGCACCACCCAAGGTGCCCGCTGAAAGGCCTATGTTATGGCCCTCTGTTTGGGCCGCAAAATGGGAAATCCTCGCACCCGTGGTGGCCATTGGTTCGCTGGTCAGTGGCTTGGCCACGCCCACCGAAAGCGCGGCTGTGACCGCTTTTTATGCCATCTTGACGCAAGCCTGGGGACACCGTGAATTGGGCTGGCGTTTGCTCGGCAAGTGCCTGAGCGAATCGGCCCAAATCATTGGGGGTGTGTTGTTGATTTTGGGCATGGCTTTGGCATTGACCAATTTTTTGATCGATGCCGGTATTCCAGACGCCGCCATCGAAGCGGTGCAGACGGCCATTCCCAACAAGTATTTGTTCTTGTTGGCCTTGACCGCGTTCTTGCTGCTGGCGGGTGCGCTCATGGAAATTTATGCAGCCATCGTGGTGTTGGTGCCCTTGCTCCTGCCCGTGGCCATGAGTTACGGCATTGATCCGGTTCACTTTGGCATCATCTTTTTGGCCGCCATGGAGATGGGCTTTTTATGCCCCCCATCCGGCATGAACATTTACTTCTCGTCGGCCATGTTCAAAAAGCCCGTGAGCGAAGTGGCCGTGGCGGTGCTGCCGGCTTTGTTCGCCATTTTCTTGGGCACACTGGCCATCGCCTCCGTGCCGTGGCTGGCCACGGGTTTGCCGGCTTGGTTCAGTCGATTGGGGTGATGGCAGATTCAGTTGCGCGGCTTGATGTATTTGGCCGCGCAGTCTTGGCATACAAAAGTGCGCTGGTTCAAAAAGCGGGTGAAGGTTCCCAGCGAACGCGGCTTGTGCAGCCCGCACCGGTAACAACTCATGGTGCCCATGTTGGCCGAATCCTGGAAGGGCGAGCCGCCCCCTTTGAAGGTGTAGCGAAGGCCATCGGATGCCATGATCGAGTCGGCTTCTAGCTTGAGTGCTGAGGGCATGGTGTTGATGTGGGGTTGAGTTGGGGTTGTGAAAAGAACAATTCGAGACTGAAATTTTGAAAACTGCTTAGGTCAAAGCCAACCCAGTTGCAGTGGCCAGCCAAAGGTCATCAATGTCACGTAACTTTTGCTTATTGAACTTGCCTACTTCTTCCCAGTAGCGGCCAGATTCAACCCAATAGCCCAAGTCAGATTCTGCGCTCAAAGCCGACTCAACAGCACAGGGCAATGGCGTATCAATATCGGGGCGTTGGCTCATCGCTTCTAGGCTTGCAAATGCCATACGAGGAAAACACAGTCTGGATTTTTCGCGCTCAGACAAGTTGACCACGGCACAGCCGTTTTGATTGGCCAAGGCCTGCAATCGCAAAGATTTGGCTTCCAGGCTTTGCAAGGTCACATCCGATCGCAGTGGGTCGGCCGTACCCAAACCGTAAAAGTGGGTCGACCCGCCGGGCGTAGCCTCATAGACCATGTCGCAACCGATGTAAGCGATGACGTCGGGCTTGAGTGCTCCCAGCGCCCAGTACCCTGCGGTGAAAGACATGGTGCCGCCCGCATAGATAAAACCACCAAATTCATTTTGCACCGGGACAAATTCCTCTGCCGTGACAATGCGTTTGCCGCGCGAGTCATCATCACCTGGGCGGCGATCGACGGGAAAGTCCTCCGGATAAATCAAGCAACTCCAAGATGGGCAGGCCTTCCAAGCGTTGTTGATCACGACGGTGTGCGAAAAACAAGAGGTGTCCCAATCTGCGGTTTTGAGTGCATCGGGCGCACTCCCCACGATCAAGACTTTATTCAGCGCCATTTTCATGAAGGATAAGAAATGCCATGGCTTCATGTTGGCGGGCACAAATGACACCTTGATGACCCACGACTTGGCGCAAATTAGACAGCGTCAATTCCCCATCTGGGCGAAGATGGACCCCATGAACACGTCCCCCGACCCCTACCAAGACATCCGCGACGCCGTGCGTGCCCTGTGCGCCCAGTTCCCTGACGAATACCACCGCAAGGTCGACGAAAAACGAGGCTACCCCGAAGAGTTTGTGGACGCCCTCACCAAGGCGGGCTGGATGGCCGCGTTGATTCCGCAGCAATACGGCGGCTCTGGGCTGTCCATGGCCGAGGCCTCGGTCATCATGGAAGAGATCAACCGCTCGGGCGGCAACTCGGGCGCTTGCCACGGCCAGATGTACGTGATGAATGCCATCGTGCGCAGCGGCTCGGACGCGCAGAAAAACACGCTCTTGCCCAAGATCGCCACCGGCGAGTTGCGCATCCAGTCCATGGGCGTGACCGAGCCCACCACGGGCAGCGACACCACCCAACTCAAAACCACCGCCGTCAAAAAAGACGGCCGCTGGGTCATCAACGGCCAAAAGGTCTGGATCTCGCGCATCCAGCACAGCGACCTGATGATTTTGTTGGCCCGCACCACGCCTGCTGACCAGGTCACCAAGCGGTCTGAGGGCCTGTCGTGCTTCCTGATTGATTTGAAGCAGGCCATCGGCAATGGCCTCACCGTGCGCCCCATCCTGAACATGGTCAACCACGAGACCAACGAGCTGTTTTTTGACAACCTGGAAATCCCCGAAGACGCACTCTTGGGCGAGGAAGGCAAGGGTTTCAAGACGCTGCTGGACGGCCTGAACGCCGAGCGGGTGCTGATCGCGGCCGAGTGCATTGGCGACGGCTACTGGTTCATTGACCGCGCCACGAAATACGCCAAAGACCGTGTGGTGTTCGGCCGCCCGATTGGCCAAAACCAAGGCGTGCAGTTCCCGATTGCCGACGCCTTCATTGAGCTGGAAGCCGCCAACCTGATGCGCTGGAAAGCCTGCGAAAAAATAGACGCTCTGCAAAACGCCGGGGCCGAAGCCAACATGGCCAAGTACCTCGCGGCCAAGGCCAGCTGGGAAGCGGCCAACGTCTGCCTGCAAACGCATGGCGGTTTTGGTTTTGCGTGTGAATACGACATCGAGCGCAAGTTCCGCGAAACCCGCCTGTACCAGGTGGCCCCGGTCTCGACCAACATGATCTTCAGCTACGTGGCCGAGCACATCCTCGGGCTGCCCCGCTCGTTCTGATTCAGGGTGAACACGATGACAAGACCTTTGGACGGCATCACCGTCGTCTCTCTCGAACACGCGATTGCCGCGCCCTTTTGCACCCGGCAATTGGCCGACCTGGGTGCGCGTGTCATCAAAATCGAACGCCCCGGCGCGGGCGATTTTGCGCGGGCCTACGACACGCGGGTGCGAGGCCAGTCTTCGCACTTTGTGTGGACCAACCGCTCCAAGGAAAGCCTGACGCTGGACCTGAAAAACCCCGACGCCATGGCCGTGCTGAACAGCCTGCTGCAAAGTGCCGACGTGCTGGTGCAAAACCTCGCGCCTGGTGCAGCTGCACGCATGGGCTTGTCGTTTGAGGCGCTCAGCCCCACACACCCGAAGTTGATCGTGTGCGACATCTCGGGCTATGGCGAAGACGGTCCCTACCGCGACAAAAAAGCCTATGACCTCTTGATCCAGAGCGAAGCGGGCATGTTGTCGATCACCGGCACGCCCGAGGACCCGTCCAAAACTGGCAACTCGATCGCCGACATCGCGGCGGGCATGTACGCCTACACCAATATTTTGTCGGCCCTGCTTTTGCGCGGCAAAACCGGCCAGGGCAGCCACATCGACGTGTCCATGCTCGAAGCGCTGGCCGAGTGGATGGGCTACCCGCTGTACTACGCACACGAAGGCGCCACCCCGCCGCCGCGCAGCGCCGCATCGCACGCGAGCATCTACCCCTATGGCCCGTTTGCGGCGGGCGATGGTGGCACCGTGATGCTGGGCTTGCAAAACGAGCGTGAATGGAAAGTCTTTTGCGAGGTGGTGCTGGGCGATGCCGCACTCGCCAACGATCCGCGCTTTTGCACCAACGCCTTGCGCAGCGAGAACCGTGCGCAGCTCAAGCAACTCATCGTGGGCATGTTCGCCCGCATGAGCACCAGCGACGTCGAAGCGCGGCTGGACCAAGCGCAAATCGCCAACGCCCGCATGAACGACATGGCGGGCGTTTGGGCGCACCCGCAGCTCAAGGCGCGTGAGCGCTGGCAGCAAGTCGGCTCACCCGGGGGCGACATCCCTGCCCTGCTGCCGCCCGGGCGCAACAACCGCTTCGACTACCGCATGGACCCCGTGCCCGCTGTAGGCCAGCACACCGAGGCCATCTTGCGCGAGCTGGGGCTGGACGATGCGGCGGTGCAAGCGCTGCGTGACAACCAGGCCATTTGACTCATTTCAGCTGTTCACGTTCACCACCACCCGCCCACGCACCTGCCCCGCCAGGATCTCGGCGCCCAAGCCAATCGCATCGGCCAAGCCCACTTCGCGGGTCATGCGTTCCAGTTGTGCGGTGTCCAGGTCTTGCGCCAAACGTGCCCAGGCCGCTTCGCGCACGGCACGCGGGGCCATCACGCTGTCGATGCCCGCCAGCGTCACGCCGCGCAAGATGAAGGGTGCCACGCTGGATGGAAAGTCCATGCCTTGCGCCAGGCCGCAGGCCGTGACCACGCCGCCGTATTTCGTGCTAGCGCAGGCGTTGGCCAGGGTGTGGCTGCCCACGGTGTCGACCACGCCCGCCCAGCGCTCTTTGGCCAGCGGTTTGCCGGGGGCACTCAATTCGGCCCGGTCCATCACATCGGCCGCGCCCAGCTGGCGCAGGTAGTCGGCTTCTTGCAGGCGGCCTGTGCTGGCCACCACGCGGTAACCCAGGTTGGCCAGCAAGGCGATGGCCACGCTGCCCACGCCGCCGCCCGCGCCCGTGACCAAAATGTCGCCCTTGTCGGGTGTGACGCCGTGCTTTTGCAGCGCCATCACACACAGCATGGCGGTGTAGCCTGCCGTGCCAATGGCCATGGCCTGGCGCGGGGTGAAGGCGGCAGGCAACTTGACCAGCCAGTCGCCTTTGAGCCGCGCCTTTTGTGCCAAGCCGCCGCTGTGGCTTTCGCCCACGCCCCAGCCGTTGAGCACGATTTGGTCACCCGCTTTGAACAGCGGGTGCTGGCTCTCGGTCACTGTGCCCGACAGGTCAATGCCAGGCGTGAGCGGAAACTTGCGCACCACGGGCGACTTGCCGGTGATGGCCAGGCCGTCTTTGTAGTTGAGGGTGGAGTAATCCACCTGCACCGTCACGTCGCCTTCGGGCAAGGCGCTGTCGTCGAGCGTTTGCAAGGTGCAGCGGTAACCGGCGTCGTCTTTGTGGATTTGCAGGGCTTGGTAGGTCATGGGTTTCTTTCAAAAAGCGAAAACGTTCAAGGGTTTTGGGGGGCGTTCATTTGCGGTTGACCAGCACAATGCCCACGGCCACCAGGGCCAGGGACAGCACCAAGGTCAGGGTCACGGCTTCGCCCAGCCAGAGCAGGCCAAACAAAAGGGCGAACAGCGGCGTCAAAAATACAAAGGTCGAAATCTTGGTGGCGGGGTAATGGCCCAGCATCCACATCCAGGCCAGGTAACTGGCGAAGGCGCCGACCCCGGTTTGCAGTGCGACTGAACCGATGGCAAAGCGGCTCCAGCTGCCGTCCCAAGGCTCGCCCATGCCGTGTGAGACCCCGATCAACACCACGGTGCTGATGGCCAGTTGGTAAAAAAGCAGCTTTTCAGCCGAGATGCGCGTCAGGTTGCAAGCGCGGATGGCCACGGTGGTCAGGCCCCACAAAGCGCCTGCAGCCAGGCCCATCAGGTCGCCCGTCGCGCCGCCACCGCCAAAGCCTTCGCGCAGGGCAAACACCACGGCCGCAAAAGCGCAGGCCATGCCCACCCACTGCAAGGGTTTCAGGCGTTCGGTGCGGATGAACAAGGGCACCAAGGCCGCCACCCAAAAGGGTGAGGTGTACAAAAAGACGGTGAGCCGCGAGGCGGTGGTGTGTTGCAGCCCGATGTAGATGAAGGCAAATTCGGCGGCAAACAAACAACCCACCAGCAATCCTGCCCAAAAGCTGCCGTCGCGCTCAAACAGCTTGACGCCCCGCCACTGGCACCACAGCCACAGCAGCAGCGTGGCCCCCAAGCCGCGCACGGCCGAAACAAAGACCGGCGGCAACTCGGCCACGGTGGCTTTGACCAGCACCTGTTGAAACCCCCAAAACATGCAGCACACCAGCAAGGTGCCCACAGCCAAGGCGTCCAGGTTGTCTTTGCGGGGGCGGGTCGATGCGCTCATGCTGCCCATTGTGCCGTCCCCTGCCCGGGCGACCTGTCACCCCCGATGCGCCCGGTTAACATGCCAAATCGCCCAGCCCAACACCCCACGCGCCATGCCCATCACCCCCCGCCTCAGCCCGACTTGGTCACGACGCGATGTGCACCGCGCAGCGCTGGCTGCCGCATTGGCGCCGTGGGTCACGCCCGGCGTGCAGGCGCAAACCGCACCGCCGCGCTGGCGGGTCAACCCTTTTAGCCTGGGCGTGGCCAGTGGCCAGCCGCAGCCGAGCAGTGTGGTGCTGTGGACGCGTTTGCACATCGACGAGGCCGATGCCGCCCACCAGGCATCGGGCGCTCCTGTGGTGTGTGAGCTGTTTGCCGACGAGGCTTTGCGCCAACCCCTGCGCCAGTGGCGCCTGATGACCGACGCCCGCCGGGGCCACAGCCTGCATGTGCTGGCCGATGGCCTGCAGCCGGGGCGGCATTACTGGTTTCGCTTCAGCTCTGGCAGCGCCGTGAGTTCGGTGGGCCGCACGCGCACCAGCCCGGCTTTGAACGAGGTGGTGCGCCGCCTGCGCCTGGGCCTGGCTTCTTGCCAGCATTACGAGCAAGGCCACTTCGCGGCGCACCGCGACATGGCCGCACAAGACCTGGACTTGGTGCTCTTTGTGGGTGACTACATCTACGAAAGCAGCAACAAACAATACAAAATTCGCGCCCACAACAGCGGCATGCCCACCACGTTGGACGCCTACCGCGCCCGCCATGCGCACTACAAGAGCGACCCCGACTTGCAAGCTTGCCATTCGGCCCACCCCTGGCTGATGACTTGGGACGACCACGAGGTGGTGAACGATTACGCCAACGATCTCGACAAGAACTTCACCGACCCGGTGGTGTTCTTGCAGCGCCGGGCGGCGGCGTACCAAGCTTATTTTGAGCACATGCCGCTGCGCCTCGCGCCTGATCCGCAGCAGCCCAGCCAGATGCGCATCCACGACCGCATGGCCTGGGGCACGCTGGCCGATTTGTGGACCCTGGACTGCCGCCAGCACCGCGACCACCAGGCCTGCCCCGACCTGATGCGCGGCGGTGGGCGCGTCGTCATGGGCTGTGATGCCTTGGCCGACCCGGCCCGCAGCATGCTCGGTCAGGCCCAAGAACAATGGCTCACGGCAGGCCTCACACAAAGCCAGCGGCGCTGGAAACTGCTGGCGCAGTCCACCTTGATGGCCAGCAGCGGTGTTCAGACCCCCTTGGGGCGCAGCGCTTTTACCGACGGTTGGGACGGTTACCCGCAAGCGCGGGCGCGGCTCTTGCAGACGGTGGCCGATGCGCGACTGAGCGATGTGGTCATGCTCGGTGGTGATATCCATGCCAACATGGCGGCCCAGTTGCGCGTGCAAGCGGGCGATGAGCGTTCGCCCGTGGTGGCCAGTGAGTTGGTCACCACCTCGGTGTCCACCCGGGGCATGTCGCCCAAACTCATGGCGCAAATCCAGCGCGACAACCCAGACATCCGCCACGCCCGACCGGACGAGCGGGGCTACACCCTGATCGACATCCGGCCTGAGCGCCTAGAAGCGCAGTTCTTGACCACCCCGCACCCGGCCCAGCCCGAAGCCCGGCTGGGGCTGCAGGGTCGCTGGACCGTGCAGCAGGGCGTGGCAGGCGTTGTGCCGGGGTCTTGAAAAGACCCACCCGTATCCAAGGGTTACCATGCGGTCTTTTTTTGGGCTGCGCAGCTAGAATTGCCGCATGAACACCACCAACGTGACCGCGCCCAAAAAGTCCTTCAAAGTCCAAATGCTCGCCGCCCGCGAGACCGCCATCATCCAGTCGGTCAACCGGCTGTTGGCCGAAAAGGGTTTTGACGCGATGACGGTGGACGAAGTGGCGGCCGAGGTGGGCATTGCCAAGGCCAGTCTGTACAAACACTTCACCAGCAAGGAAGAGCTGGCCTGCGCCGCCATGGTCACCGCCATGCGCCGGGCGCAAGAGGTGATCCAGAGCACAGACCCCCAACTGGCCCCGCTGGAGAAGATCAAGGCCGTGACCCGCTGGACCATGACGCTCAAGTTGCAAGGCCTGATGCCCTCATTGCCCAGCCAGAACTCCAGCCTGCGTGCCACCTTGATGGCGAGCAAGGACTACATGGACGGCTTGATGGAAGTCAGTGATGCATTGGGCGGCTGGATCGAAGAGGCCCAGGCCAAAGGCCAGATCAACAAGACTCTGCCCGCTGTTGCGGTGCTTTACACCTTGTTTGCCCGGGCCTGCGACCCGGTGCTGGAGTTTCTGAAAATGGGCGAGCAGCACACCGACGAGCAGATCCTCGATCTGGTGATGAGCACCTGCTTTGAGGGGCTGAACGCCCGCTGAAGCCTGCGCTTCAGCGCACCAGCAGCACAGGCACTTTGCAGTTCGCCAGCACCTGGGTGGCGACCGAACCCATGACCAGGTTGCCCAGGGTGCCGTGGCCGTGCGAGCCCATCACCACCAAGTCAAA
>JANQXJ010000140.1 GCA_030729445.1 Limnohabitans sp.
GCCGAGCGCCGTGCAAATGGCATCGTTGACGAAGCCAAAGCACGAGCCACCGAAGAAGGCAACAAGATCATCGCCGCTGCCAAGGCCGAAGCCGAGCAGCAAGCAGTTAAGGCCCGCGAAGCTCTGCGTGAGCAAGTCGCTGCCCTGGCTGTTAAAGGTGCCGAGCAGATTCTCCGCAAGGAAGTCAATGCTGGTGTCCACGCTGATCTGCTGAGCCGCCTCAAGACCGAGCTGTAAGAAGCTCCAGCCAGAGAAGACCATGGCAGAACTTGCTACCATCGCCCGCCCTTATGCCGAAGCGCTTTTCAAAGCGCAGGCATCCGATCTTGCTGGCACGGCCGCTTGGCTGGAAGAACTCGCTGCAATTGCCGACAACGCGCAACTGCAGCAGTTCATTGACAGCCCCAAAGTGTCCGACGAGCAGGCATTCGAGCTGATCTCCGACGTGGTGCAAAAACATTCAAATGTGGCACTGCCCGAGGCTGGCAAGAACTTCCTGCGCCTGGTGATCGAAAACCGTCGTCTCAGTGCGCTGCCTGTGGTTGCACAGCAGTACCGGGCCCTCATGAATGCACAAGGTGGCACCGCTGATGCGGTGGTCTACAGCGCATTCCCCATCGACGCCTCGGCTTTGGCCGATTTGTCGTCCACGCTCGAAAAACGCTTTGCGCGCAAGCTCAATGTGAGTGTCGAGCTCGATGCTGCCTTGATCGGTGGCATCCGTGTGGTGGTGGGCGACGAGGTGCTCGATACCTCTGTCAAGGCCCGACTGGAACAAATGAAATCGGCCCTCACCGCATAAGCGGTTGAGACCGGACATATTTAAAGAAAGAAGGAAAGAGTCATGCAACTCAATCCCGCAGAAATTTCTGAACTGATCAAGAGCCGCATTGAAGGGCTGTCCGCCAGCGCCGATATCCGCAACCAAGGCACCGTGGTGTCTGTGACCGACGGTATCGTTCGCGTCCACGGTTTGTCTGATGTGATGCAGGGCGAAATGCTCGAATTCCCAGCAACTGCTGAAGGTGCTGCCACTTACGGTCTGGCCCTGAACCTCGAGCGTGACTCGGTCGGCGCTGTGATCTTGGGTGAGTACGAGCACATCTCCGAAGGCGACACTGTCAAGTGCACAGGCCGCATTCTGGAAGTGCCCGTGGGCCCCGAACTGATTGGCCGCGTGGTGAACGCATTGGGTCAGCCCATTGACGGCAAAGGCCCGATCAACGCCAAGATGACCGACGTGATCGAAAAAGTCGCCCCTGGCGTGATCGCACGTAAATCGGTTGACCAGCCTATGCAAACCGGCCTGAAGTCGATCGACTCCATGGTGCCCGTGGGCCGTGGTCAGCGCGAATTGATCATTGGCGACCGTCAGACAGGCAAGACTGCCGTCGCGATCGACGCCATCATCAACCAAAAAGGTCAGAACATGACCTGCGTTTATGTCGCGATTGGCCAAAAAGCCTCGTCGATCAAGAACGTGGTGCGCGCTCTGGAACAAGCTGGCGCGATGGAATACACCATCGTCGTGGCCGCTTCCGCCTCCGAATCCGCTGCCATGCAGTACGTGTCGGCCTACTCGGGCTGCACCATGGGTGAATACTTCCGTGACCGCGGCGAAGACGCTTTGATCGTGTATGACGACCTGTCCAAGCAAGCCGTGGCTTACCGTCAAGTGTCGCTGCTCTTGCGCCGCCCACCAGGCCGCGAAGCCTACCCTGGCGACGTGTTCTATTTGCACAGCCGTTTGCTCGAGCGTGCAGCCCGCGTGAATGCCGACTACGTCGAAGCCTTCACCAAAGGTGCTGTGACAGGCAAGACAGGTTCTTTGACGGCTCTGCCCATCATTGAAACCCAAGCCGGTGACGTGTCCGCTTTCGTGCCCACCAACGTGATTTCGATCACCGACGGTCAGATCTTCTTGGAAACCAGTTTGTTCAACGCCGGTATCCGCCCTGCGATCAACGCCGGTATCTCGGTGTCCCGCGTCGGTAGCTCTGCTCAGACCAAGATCATCAAAGGCCAGTCCGGCGGTATTCGTACCGACTTGGCCCAGTACCGTGAATTGGCTGCGTTCGCGCAGTTCGCTTCTGATCTGGACGAGTCCACACGCAAGCAGCTCGACCGTGGTGCCCGCGTGACCGAATTGCTCAAGCAAGCCCAGTACAGCCCGCTGTCCATCAGTCTGATGGGTGCCAGCTTGTTTGCGGTGAACAAGGGTTACATGGACGACATCGATGTCAAGAAAGTCTTGGCTTTCGAGCACGGCTTGCACGCTTACCTGAAGGATTCGTGCGCTGCTTTGCTGGCCAAGATCGAAAGCTCCAAAGCACTGGACAAAGAGGCTGAAGCCGAATTGAACACCGCCGTGGCCGCTTTCAAGAAAAGCTTTGCTTAATTTCTACCTGATCAAAAGGAGCCTCTGATGGCATCGGGCAAGGAACTACGCACCAAGATCAAATCGGTGGAAAACACCAAGAAGATCACCAAGGCCATGGAGATGATTTCCGTCTCCAAAATGCGCAAAGCGCAGGAGCGTATGCGCACGGCCCGGCCTTACAGCGAGAAGATTCGCACCATTGCGAGCCATCTCGGCCAGGCCAATCCAGAGTACGTGCACCCCTTCATGCAGCGTAACGACGGCAAGTCGGTGGGCTTCATTGTGGTCACCACGGACAAGGGTTTGTGTGGCGGTTTGAACACCAACCTCTTGCGCGCTGTGACCGTCCAACTGCGTGAAACACAGGCTCAGGGCAAAACACCTCTGTCTGTGGCTATCGGCGGCAAGGGTCTCGGTTTTCTGAATCGTGTCAATGCCAAAGTGGTGGCCCATGTGACCCAGTTGGGCGACAAGCCGCACCTCGACAAGCTGATTGGCCCTGTCAAGGTGCTGCTCGATGCCTACGCTGCAGGCGAAGTGAGCGCGGTGTACCTGTGCTACAACAAGTTTGTCAGCACCATGGCACAAGTGCCGACCATCGACATGCTGCTGCCCTTGTCTTCAGCCGACATGCAAGCCGAAACCAAAGCAGCAGGTCACACACACGCCTGGGATTACATCTACGAACCTGATGCCCAGTCGGTGATTGACGATCTCTTGGTCCGTTATGCAGAAGCTTTGGCCTACCAGGCTGTGGCTGAAAACATGGCCTCTGAGCATGCTGCCCGTATGGTGGCCATGAAGGCCGCGACCGACAACGCCGGCAATGTGATCGGCGAGCTCAAGCTCGTCTACAACAAGACCCGTCAAGCCGCCATCACCAAAGAACTGTCGGAAATCGTCTCTGGCGCAGCCGCGATCAGCGGTTGATTCCCAGTTCTGCAAATTCAAATTATTTGGAGCGAAAAATGCAAGCCCAAGGAAAAATTGTTCAGTGTATTGGCGCTGTGGTCGACGTGGAATTTCCACGCAACCAGATGCCCAAAGTTTATGACGCGCTCAAAATGGAAGGCTCCGCGCTGACCCTGGAAGTGCAGCAGCAACTCGGCGACGGCATCGTGCGCACCATTGCGCTCGGTTCTTCCGACGGCTTGCGCCGTGGTTTGATGGTGTCCAACACCGGCAACCCCATCACCGTCCCCGTGGGCAAAGCCACATTGGGCCGCATCATGGACGTGCTGGGTTCGCCCATCGACGAACGCGGTCCTGTCAGCCAAGAACTGACGTCATCGATCCACCGCAAAGCCCCTGCGTACGACGAACTGTCGCCTTCGCAAGAGTTGCTGGAAACAGGCATCAAAGTGATTGACTTGGTCTGCCCCTTCGCCAAAGGCGGTAAGGTGGGCTTGTTCGGTGGCGCCGGTGTGGGCAAGACCGTGAACATGATGGAACTCATCAACAACATTGCTAAGGCGCACAGCGGTTTGTCCGTGTTCGCTGGTGTGGGTGAGCGTACCCGTGAAGGTAACGACTTCTACCACGAGATGGCCGATTCCGGCGTGGTGAACCTCGAGAACCTGCCTGAGTCCAAAGTGGCCATGGTGTACGGTCAGATGAACGAGCCACCAGGCAACCGTTTGCGCGTGGCCTTGACCGGTCTGACCATCGCTGAATCGTTCCGTGACGAAGGCAAAGACGTGTTGTTCTTCGTGGACAACATCTACCGCTACAC
>JANQXJ010000141.1 GCA_030729445.1 Limnohabitans sp.
GCACCACCATCGCCTGGATGGACGACGAGCCCCTGGTGGCGGGTCGTGTGTACTGGGCTTTGCACGGCCACCGCTGGGTCAAGGCCAAGGTACAGCGCGTGGAGCACCGCCTGAACGTGAACACCTTGGCCGAGGAAGATGCCACCGAGCTGCCCCCCAACGCCATGGGGCATGTGACCCTGGCGCTGCAAGAGCCGCTGGCCACCTGGCCCTTTGCCAAGTCGCGCATTTTGGGCGCATTGGTGCTGGTGGACACGGCCAGCCACAAGACCTCGGGCGCCGTGCTGGTGAACTGAAACGCCCCCGATCTGCCGCCCAAAGCCCTGTTGGCCTCATAGACACCGCCAGCCGGGCACCCGAGTGCCCCGGAATCCCCCTTAAAATGTGAGCTCTGCGTTGTTTAGCGGCGCAAAACTCCTTCACTCCGAGTCCATCATGACCCACGTTGTTTCCGAATCCTGTATCCAGTGCAAATACACCGACTGTGTGGACGTTTGCCCTGTGGATTGCTTTCGCGAAGGCCCCAACTTCCTGACCATCGACCCCGATGAGTGCATCGACTGCGCCGTGTGCATCCCCGAGTGCCCCGTGAACGCCATCTTTGCCGAAGAAGACCTGCCCGCCGACCAGCAGCACATGACCAAACTGAATGCCGAGTTGGCCCAGTTGCCTGGCTGGAAAAGCATCACCAAGCGCAAAACCCCCATGCCCAACGCCGACGACTGGAAAGACAAGACCGGCAAGTTGTCTGAGTTGATCCGCTGAACGTCCTGACTGGCCGATCCATTCGGCCTGAATGTTCGGCCCTTTTTTCTCGCAAGCCGCCCCCATGACCACCCCCATCGACACCGAAGCGCTGGTCATTGGCGCAGGCCCCGCGGGCCTGTTTCAGGTCTTTCAGCTGGGCCTGCAAGGCATCACCTGCCACCTGATCGACGCCCTGCCCCATGTGGGCGGCCAATGCGCCGAGCTGTATGGCCAAAAACCCATTTACGACATCCCGGGCATCCCGTTTTGCACCGGCCTCGAACTGGTTGAGCGCCTGCAGCAACAAATCGCCCCCTTTCAACCCACCCTCCACCTGGGCCAGCAAGTGGACAGCGTCGAGCGCTTGCCCGACCAGCGCCTGCAGCTGTGCACCAGCACGGGCCAGACCTTTCGCACCCACACCCTGTTCATCGCTGCGGGTGTGGGCGCTTTTGTGCCGCGCCGCATGGCGCTGGAGGGCCTGACGGCTTTTGAGGGCACACAAGTCTTTGCCGAGCACCCCGCCCCCGAGCGCTGGGCAGGCCAGCACCTGGTGGTCGCGGGCGACGGCGACAGCGCTTTGCAAACCTGCCTGGATGCCTGCCAGGGCCCGCAAGCGGCGGCCAGCGTCACGCTGCTGCACCGACGCGATGCCTTCAATGCCGACCCGGCTTTGACCGCACAAATGCGCCTAGCCTGCTCCGAAGGCCGCATGCGCTTTGTGGCCGGTCAGCCCACGGGCTTTACCGTCGCGCAAGGTCGCCTGCATGCGCTGGAGCTGCTCAACCCACAAGGCGAGACCGAAGGGCTGAGCCTGGATGTGCTGCAAACCTGTCTGGGCCTGTCGCCCAAACTGGGGCCCGTGGCGCAATGGGGTCTGGCCATGGAGCGCAAACAACTGGTGGTCAACACCGAAAACTTCGGGACTTCGGAGCCCGGCATTTTTGCGGTGGGCGACATCAACACCTATCCCGGCAAAAAGAAGCTCATCCTCTGCGGCTTCCACGAGGCCACGCTGGCCGCCTTCGGTGCCGTGGCCCTGCTGCGCCCCGAGGAAAAAACCCTGCTGCAGTACACAACAACGTCCACGCTGCTGCACCAGCGTTTGGGGATCAACTAAAATAATCCGTTGTCGCTTTTCGAGTGACACATTCGCTAGGGGTGTTGGTGGCTGAAAAGCCATCGACTGAGAAAGTCCCTTTGAACCTGATTGAGGTAATCCTCGCGCAGGGAAGCTTGTTCAAAAGAGCGTTGCACTCTGCCCCTTTTGAGGGTGCACGTTCCCGGCCAGCCGACCTGCCATCACGAAAGAAACGTCATGGCAATCTCCAATGAATCCCGCTTAACCTCAGACGACCTTTGGGCTGACATCTTGGCCGTTCGTCACAGCAGTCCTTTGGTGCACAGCATCACCAACTGGGTGGTCATGAACCTGAACGCCAATGTGCTGCTCGCCGCAGGCGCATCACCCGTGATGGCTCATGCCCACGAGGAGGTGCAGGACATGGTTGGCATCGCCCAAGCTTTGGTGTTGAACATCGGCACACTCGAGCCCTATTGGGTTCAAAGCATGACTTTGGCCATGGTGGCCGCCAAAGCCCGCGGTATACCTGTTGTGCTCGACCCCGTGGGCGCAGGTGCCACGCCCTATCGGAACCAAACTTTGGAAGCGTTGCTGGCCGCTGGTCATCCGACCGTGATCCGTGGCAACGGTTCTGAAATCATGAGCACGGCCAATGCTGCCATCAAAACCCGTGGTGTGGACAGCAGCGCCAGCGCCAACGATGCCTTGGGTGCGGCCCAAGCTCTGGCCATGCGCACGCAAGGCACCGTCAGCGTCAGTGGTGAAACCGACCATATTCTGGATGCTCAAGGTCGTGTGGCGCGACTGAACAATGGCCATGTCTGGATGACCCGCATCACCGGTGTGGGGTGCTCCCTGACCGCTCTGATCGGTGCTTTTTGCGCCGTCCAACCCGACGCTTGGCGTGCCACCACTGCAGCCATGGCGCTCATGAGCATCGCTGGCGAGCGGGCCGCAGAACAAGCACAAGCCCAAGGGCAAGGGGTAGGCACCATGGCTGCTCTGCTGCTAGACAATTTGCAAGGTCTGCCCCAATCAGAATTCACGTCTCGCCTCAAACTTGACTTGGGCTGACGCGCATATGAACAAACAGGTTCGGATAAGGCGCGAACAGTTGCGTCTTTACTTGGTGACCGACTCAACACTGTGCAAGGGACGCTCGCTCCAAGACGTTGTTGCTGCAGCGGTTCGTGGCGGTGTCACCTGTGTTCAGTTGAGAGAGAAAGAACTGGGGACACGCGAGTTTGTGGCCCGAGCACTGGCGCTGAAATCTTTGTTGTCGCCCTTGCACATCCCGTTGGTGATCAATGATCGGATTGACGTGGCTCTGGCCTGTCAAGCCGATGGTGTGCATTTGGGTCAAAGCGATATGCCTGTTGATTTGGTGCGCAAGATCCTGCCGCCCGAAGTGTTCATTGGTTTGTCTGTCGAAAACGATCAGGACATTGTCCAAGCCCTGTGCATGCCTGTGGACTATCTGGGCATCAGCCCGGTGTTCGCAACGCCCACCAAAACGGACACCCAAACCCCTTGGGGTCTGGCGGGGCTGGAACGAGCCCGTGCGATGACCGATTTACCTCTGGTGGCGATCGGCGGCATCAACGTCGGCAATGCCCTCCAAGTCAGCCGTTGCGGTGCCGACGGCTTGGCCGTTGTCAGCGCCATTTGTGCCGCTGATGACCCTGCCTCAGCCGCCCGCGAATTGCGCCTCTTGGCCACAACTCCATTTACCAACGAGCCTTTGCCATGATTCCAAAGACCTCTCGCTACCCGCGACTGCTGACCATTGCAGGCTCCGACAGCGGCGGCGGTGCTGGCATTCAGGCTGACCTCAAGACCTTCAGTGCCCTTGGGTGCTACGGCATGAGTGCGATCACCGCCTTGACGGCACAAAACACCACGGGCGTAAGGGCCATCCACGCCATCCCAGCGCAGATGCTTCGAGACCAAATTGACGCAGTCATCGATGACATTGGCGTTGATGCGGTCAAAATTGGAATGCTGCATGCTCCCGACATTGTTCAAGTGGTGGCCGACGCCATCGACAGGCACCAACTGGGTCAGGTGGTCCTGGACCCCGTCATGATCGCCACCAGTGGTGCGGTGCTCATCGAAAATGAAGCCGTGCAGGCCTTGGTGCAGCAACTTTTTCACCGCGTCCAGCTCATCACACCCAACCTGGACGAAGCGGGTTTCCTGGTCGGCCGCACCCTGAAAAATGAAGACGACATGGAAGCTGCCGCAGACCAACTGCTAGGCCTGGGCGCTCTCGCCGTGC
>JANQXJ010000142.1 GCA_030729445.1 Limnohabitans sp.
GGCTTCGCCCTGCCCCAGCCAGGACAGTTGCAAGGCCCTTTGCTGACGCGTGCGCGAAGCCAGCGGCTGGCCCTGCCACAGCACTTGTCCGCTGTGCGGCAGCAAACCTGCCAGCGCTTTGAGCAAACTCGATTTGCCCGCGCCGTTGGGGCCGACCACGCAGGTCCAGCGGCCCGCCTTGATTTGCAAGTCAATGCTTTGGAGGACTTGGCGCCCACCCAACTCGGCACTCAGTTGCCGGGTTTGCAGCGCAGCGCTCATGAGCGCACTCCGGTATCCGCATCGCGGTAAACACGCCAGAGCAAATAGCCCCCGCCCAGCACTGCCGTCAGCACACCCACAGGCAGCTCTTGCGGGGCCAACAGCACGCGGGCCATCACATCGGCCAGCACCAGCAAGGCTCCGCCCATCAAGGCCGACAAAAGCAAGCGCCAAGCGTGTGTGCAGCGCACCAGCGAACGCACCAAATGCGGTGCAGCCAAGCCCACAAAAGCCACCAGACCGATGTGCGCCACCGCTGCCCCTGTCGCCAGAGAAATCACGCCCACCAACACGATGCGCGCCAGTGGCAGCGGCACGCCCAGGCTTTGTGCGGTGGCTTCACCCAGACTCAAAGCATCCAATACACGGGCAAAAACCCAAGCCAAGGTCAGGCACAAGGCCAGCACCGCCGCCATGGTGGCGCAGGCAGTCCCGCTGACAAAGGCGGTCGAGCCCAGCATGAAGCCTTGCATGGCCTGCAAGACTTGGGGCTGCAGCAGCGAGATCAAGGACGTCACCGCCCCCAGCACCACGCCCACCACCACGCCAGCCAACAACAGGCGCAGCGTTTGTTGAACGCCACGAGCCAACATCAAGGTGAGCACCACCGCCAGCACAGCGCCCACAAAGGCCGCGCCCGTGAGACCCAGACCCAACCAGCCGCTCATGGCCCACGCACTGCCGCCCCACAAGCTCAAATAAATGCCCACCCCCAGCGACGCGCCCGAGGCACTGCCCAGCAAATACGGATCGGCCAGCGGGTTGCGAAAAAGACCTTGCGCCACCGCCCCGGCCAGGCCCAGCAAGGCGCCGCCCAGCCACGCGCCCAGGCTGCGCGGCAAACGGATGTCCCACACGATCTGGCGCGACACCGCATCGGCCTCTGCAGTCCACCAGGCCTGCCAGCCTTGACTGCCAGCGGCAGTGCCGAGCAAGACCACGGTCAAGCCCAAAGTCAACAGCATCAGTGCCCAGAGGGGTGCACGGGTGTTCGCGTTCATTTCGCTGACCCCATCGCGGCTGGGGCTGTGCCCGCAGCTCGGTTCAGGCAGTCGGCCATCAGCTGCGCGCCTTCGGCCATGCGCGGGCCAGCCCGCACCAACATGTCCGATTCATCCTGCTTGAACACGCACAAGCGCTGGCCTTGCATGGCCCGTAAGCGGCTCCAGCCCGGGCGCTGCAGCATGCTGGCGCGGCTGCTGTCGCCCGCCATGATCACGTCGGGCTGGGCTTGCACCACCCATTCGGGGTTGACCTGCGGAAACGGGCCCATCGATGCAGGCAAGATGTTGGTCACACCCATGCGCGTGAGCGTCTCACCCAAAAAAGACGAGCCACTTGCGCCATAGGGTGCAGGGCTCACCTCAAAGTACACCCGCTGCTGCCGTGCGGCAGGGCTGAGCGATTGCACCGCCGCCTGCACGCCCGCTTGAATGCCTTGCCACACCCGATCGCTGTCGGCGGCAGGCACATGCAGCGCATGCGCCACGGTGCGCCACACGCGCTGCGCATCGGCGTGGTTACGTGGCTCCAGGCGCAGCACATTCAAGCCCAGTGCCTGCAAGCGGTCAGCACCCCGGGTAGAGCCAGCGGCGAGAACAAGATCTGGCTTGAGCGCGACGATGCTCTCAATGTTCGGGTCCAGCCCGCCGCCCACACGCGGCACAGATTTGACAGATTCGGGCCAATTGGAATACCGGTCCAGCCCCACCAGTTTGTGGCACTGATTCAAGGCACAGACGGTTTCGGTCAGCGACGGCAGCAAGCTCACAATGCGCTGCGGAGCTTTGGCAATCTGAACTTTTTGCTGACGGTCATCGAGTACGGTGATGGCTTGGGCAGACTGGAAAAATACGCTTAAAAAGAAACAGACCAACACCCCGAAAAACCAGGCTGGCGTCATTCCCGCGAAGGCGGGAATCCAGGCGGGTGATGGGAAAATGACGCGTGGGCCTGACGTCGGAAACTCAACCATGCAGCGCTTCCCATTGGCTGAAGATGCGGTGCATCTGAGCCACACCATCGGTGAGCGCAGCAGGCCCTGGCTGCAAAATGTCGGCCGATTTGATTTCAAAAACCTGCCCGGTGCGCACGGCAGGCACGTCTTGCCAACCGGGTCTGGCCGCGACTTTTTCGGGGCGAAACTTCTTGCCGCACAAAGAGCCGATGATGATGTCGGGCGCGCGTTCGACGATGGTTTGGCCGCTGGCGATGATCCGGTCGCGCCCCATGGATTGCAGCGCCAACTCAGGAAAAATATCGTCCCCTCCCGCAATGCCCATCAATTCAGACACCCAGCGAATGGTGCTCATGTGGGGCTCGTCCCACTCCTCAAAATACACGCGAGGTCGGCGCTTGAAACCCGCCGCCTTTTGGGTGATGGCGTCCAGCTCAGCGCGCATGCGCGACAACTGGGCCAAGCCCTGCTCGGCCTGCCCCACCATCGCGGCCACTTGGTAGAGCACCGAAAAAATCTCATCCACACTGCGCTGGTTGAACACAGTGACCTGCACTCCGGCCTTGATCAGCAAAGAAGCGATGTCGGCCTGCAGGTCTGAAAAACCAAAAACACAATCGGGTTTGAGCGCGAGGATCTTGTCAATCTTCGCGCTCAAGAACGCACTGACCTTGGGCTTTTCTTCGCGGGCACGGCGTGGGCGTACCGTGTAACCCGAGATGCCCACGATGCGCGCTTCCTGCCCTAAAAGATACAGCCATTCCGTGGTCTCTTCGGTGAGGCACACGATGCGTTGGGGGAGCGCCATTGGATTCATGTGTTCAGCGGTAAGCGTATGTCAGGCCCATATGAAAGGTCCTACCAAAATTGTTGTAACCGTCCAAGTGGAAATACGCTTTATCCAACACGTTTAGCACGCTGATGCTCAATTTGAGATCTGGACGAACTTGGTGATCTGCCGAAAAGTTAAGGACAGCGTAACCGGGAACCTCAGCAGAGGCGCTGAAAGAGCCGACCATCGGGGTCCAACGCTGCGAAGTGGCAAGCACTTTGGCATTCAAGCGAGTTCTTTCATCCCAAAAATGGCTGACAGTCACCGAGCCAAATCGTTTGGCCCGGTTCTGTATAGGTCGCGTCGAGCTCAAATTTTCAGGGTTTTGACGTGTGTAGGCCAATTGCAGGCCCCAAGAAGCCCACATGCGCGCATACGCGAACTCAAGACCTTTGTTTTGAGTGTTGCTCAAGTTTTCCAACTGAGTCACATACTGCGATGCCCAGAAAGGATCAGCAACCGGATTGGCGCTGGCTGAAATCATGTCTTTGTATTGAACATCGAACGCCACCACACGCCAATAGTTCTTGTTGTCCTTGAATTGAAGGCCGACTTCATTGCTGGTCGAATGCTCAGGCTTGAGGTCAGCATTGCCACCGTAAGCCACATCGTAGAGCTGACCCACCGTCGGTGATTGGATGGCCGTTGAACGGGTCAAAGTGACTCTGTAATTGGGGTTGAGGTCGTAACCTGCGCCAAGTAGGTAGGTATCACCGGACTGACTGCCTGGCAATTTCTCATGGCTGAGGTTCAGGCGCCATGACCAGGCTCCGATGCGCTGATTCACGCCACCAAATAATCGTTCCAGACGAACCGATTGATTCACACGGACATCGATGGGTGTCGCTGGGTCGGCATTCCAATCATAGGAAGTACGAGCAGCATCGAGTTCGGACTCCTGATGGGCATAGCCGAATGTGGCTTGAGTATGAGCGCCTAAACTCACCAGGTTGTCCCACTTGATCTGCTGTTGATGTGAGTTCGTGCTCCCGTAGTCAGCATTCAAGACATCATCGGTCAATGTGCTCAGCTTGGAGGTCGATTGGCCATAGC
>JANQXJ010000143.1:0-247 GCA_030729445.1 Limnohabitans sp.
GCTTGGGTATGGGCTGGGGTGACTCGCAGCATCTGGTGCACGATGTGCAGCAAGTGGCGTCTTCCAGAGCGAGCGGGCACCACGCAGTGGGCAGTTTCTTGCCCAGTGAACAGCATCAGGCCCACGCGGTTGCCGTGTTGCGACAGCAGTTTGGACAAGACAGTCACGATGCTGCAGGCCAGCTCGCGCTTGCTGGTGGGGCCCGAGCCAAAGGCCACGGAGGCAGACAGGTCCAGCACAAACCATG
>JANQXJ010000143.1:257-4065 GCA_030729445.1 Limnohabitans sp.
TCCTCCTGGTGTTCACGCACATAGGGGGTTTGCATGCGTGCGGTCACGTTCCAGTCGATGTGGCGCACATCGTCATGTGCTTGGTATTCGCGCAGATCGGCCAGCACCAGTCCTGTGCCGCGAAACAAGCTGCGGTAGTCGCCTTGCAGCTGACCATCGAGCCGTTTGAGCACGGTCCACTCCAGCCGCTGCAGCCACTGCTCGGCATGGGGCGCAGCTGTGTTGGCTTGCGGCAAGCCCGAGATCTGGGCCTGGCCAGAGCTGGCCGCGGCCTCAGTTGGCTTTTTGCGCAGAAAGCTGAACATGGCGGTCCAGTGGTTTGTCGGGGGCGGGCACGGCCTGCAGGATTTTCAGGATCAAGGCATCGGCCGTCATGCCATCGGACAGGGCTTCGTAGGTCAGCACCAGTCGGTGGCGCAACACATCGGGCACCAGGTCAATCAGGTCTTGCGGCAGGGCGTAGGGCCGCCCGCGCAAGAAAGCCAGGGCCCGAGCGCCTTCGATCAGGGCAATGGTGGCGCGGGGGCTGGCACCAAAATTCAAATAAGGCGCCAATTCGGGCAATCCACATCGCACGGGGTCGCGCGTGGCGGCCACCAGCTTGACCGCGAACTGCACCAGGGCCGGGTCGACATAGCCTTGCCTGCATTGGGCTTGCAGCGCCATGAGTTGTGCCGTGTCGGCCACGGCCGCTGCCGTGGCGGGTATTCCGGTCACACGCTGCACGATCACGAACTCTTCTTCCTCGGTGGGGTAGCCCACCAACACCTTCATCATGAAACGGTCCACCTGCGCTTCGGGCAGGGGGTAAGTGCCTTCGGTCTCGATGGGGTTTTGCGTGGCCATCACCAAAAAAGGGCGGGGCACGGCATGGGTTTCACCTGCAATCGTCACTTGCCGCTCTTGCATCACTTCGAGCAAGGCGCTTTGCACCTTGGCAGGGGCGCGGTTGATTTCATCGGCCAGCAACAAGTTGGCAAACACCGGTCCCAGCACGGTACTGAACTCGCTGCTTTTTTGGTTGTAAATGCGGGTGCCCACCAGATCAGCAGGCAGCAAGTCAGGGGTGAATTGAATCCGCTTAAAGCTGCCGCGAACAGCTTGGGCCAAGGTGTTGACGGTGAGGGTTTTGGCCAGCCCAGGGACGCCCTCGATCAACAAGTGGCCTTGCGCCAAGATGGCCACCAAGATGCGTTCAAGGAAAGCATCTTGGCCGACCACCACACGTTTGACTTCGTAGAGCACACGCTCCATCAGGGCGGCGTTGACGGGTGCACTTTGGGGTGTCTGGCCCTGGTTCCATGCCAATTCAGAGGGGTTCATGCACAAAGCCTTTCACGGTCGGTGGTTTCAGCAAAATCAGAATGGGGATACGCCCAGGCCGCCACCCGCACTTTCGATGGTGGCGGCAAACACGATGCCGATGAAGGTGCGGGCGGCGGTGGGGTTGAGGATGGCGGTGACGATGCCCACCACTTCGCCAGCCATGTTGATGAGCGGTCCACCCGAGTTGCCGGGGTTGGCCGCCGCATCGGCTTGGATCAGGCCGCGCATCATGGTTTTCCCCTCCGAGCCGAACGACCGGTTCAGGCCAGAGACCACACCGGCCGAGACCGAGGGGCCGATGCCAAAGGGGAAGCCAACCGCCACCACTTCGTCGCCAGGCTGCAGGTTTTGGCTGCTGCCCAAGGTGGCCGGTTGGAGGTCGTCGGGCAAGCGCATGGCCTTGATCACAGCCAGGTCATTTTCAGGTTGTGCTGCGATCACGCGGGCTTCCGATTCGAGGCCATCGGCAAAAGTGACCAAGATGCGCTGGGCCCCTTGCACCACATGCAAGTTGGTGAGGATCACGCCAGCATCGGAGATGACCACACCCGAGCCCACACCGCTGTCGCGCAATGAACTCGGGCCGCTTTGGGTTTGTTCGTCTTGAGTGCGCACGCGCACGACCGATGGCGCAATGATTTGCGCTGCACGGGCAGCGCGTGAGGGCAAGTCTTGGGTGTTCAGGGTATGCAACACGGCGGCATCGATATCGGCTTGCGTCAGGGATTTGGGCTCTTGGATGTGCCGCATCAGAGCCCAAGTGAGCGTGGCTGTCAGCATTGCGCAAAGCACGAGGGCGGCCCAAAAAGGCAGACCGACCCGGACATGCACTTGGTCCAGAAAGTGGGTTGGCGCCGACCGGTTGCCGACCGGCTCCACAGAGCGGGCCATATCGGGTTTGGCCGTCACCGCGGGCTTTTGAACGCCCTGTGGGTTGGGCGTTGGGCGACTGTAGAGTGCAGCGCGTTTCATCGTTTTCAGCCTTCGGTGATACAGTGACAAATCAACATACAACCTCTCCCATATCATGCACTTTATCTGGCCCGAGGTGCTTTGGCTATCGTTGCTGATACCCCTGTCTGTACTGGGTTACCTGTGGGCTTTGCGCAGAAAACGCACCGCGGCTGTGTACTACCCCAGTCTGGGCCTGATCCGGCCGGCCATGGGTCGCGGGCAGCGCTTGCGCAGACACTTGCCACCGGCTTTGTTGTGTCTTGCATTGGCATTGGTGTTGTTCGGTGCTGCGCGGCCCATGGCCCGCGTCACCTTGCCTGCCGACTACCTGACTTTGGTGCTGGCCATGGATGTGTCGCGCAGCATGCTGGCTGAAGACGTGCCGCCCAATCGCATTGTGGCGGCGCAACAGGCGGCCAAATCTTTTGTACAAGAATTACCCGACCATGTGCGCATGGCTGTCGTGTCGTTTGCGGGCAATGCGCAACTCGTGCAAGGTGTGACCGATCAAAAGGACCTCCTGCTGGACGCCATCGACAGCTTTCAGTTGCAGAGAGCCACAGCCACTGGCAGTGGTTTGCTGGTGGCCTTGAACACATTGCTGCCCGAGTCGGCGGTTGACCTGGAGTCTTTGTTGTACGGCGCAGAGTTCAAGTCCGGCAGCTTGGTCCCCCAAGGCAACCCTTTTGCAGGCCGTTCGCTGGACCAACGCCCCGCGCCTTCGCCAGGGAACCAGAAGACTTTGCCAGTGGGTTCGTACACGGCGGGAGCCGTGATTTTGTTGTCGGATGGTCGGCGCACCACTGGACCTGATCCAGTCGAGGTGGCCAAATGGGCGGCGTCTCAAGGTGTTCGTGTCTACACCGTGGCGTTTGGCACGCCCGATGGCTTCATTCCTGGTTTTGAGGGTTTTTCCTTTTACGCCAGGGTGGACGAAGCGGCTTTGCAAAAAGTGGCCGAGATCACTGGGGCAGAATTTTTCCGGGCCACCAACGCCAGCGACCTGGCTTCCATCTACCAGCACCTGTCTTCCAAGTTCACGCTGGAGCGGCGCGACACAGAGATCACCGCTTTGTTGGTCGCTGTGGCGGCCGCCTTGGCTTTGTTGGCGATGGGACTGTCCATGAGGTGGTACCGCCATTGAGCCTTTGGGCAAGCTGTTGGAACACTCATGGGTGTCCCGGTTTGTCAGCTTTTATTCAAGCGCTCGTTTTGTGGAAACATGAACTTCTTCGCATCCGCGTCCATCTCGGTCTTGAAGGTGTACTTCGCTTTGAAGACTTCGGCGCGTTGGGCCGCTGGACGGGCGTTGACCAAATCGAGCACGCGCTTGATGTGGGGGTACTGTGTCCAGGTGGCCTCACCCGTGCCCAGCACATAAGGCAGCATGCGTGCCCAACCCCAAAGCGCCATGTCCACCACGCTGTAGTGTTCGCCCAACATGTAGGTGTTGTTGGCCAAGTGTTTTTCCAACACGCTCCAGTGGCGGTGGGCTTCAAAATCGTAGCGGTTCAGGGCGTACTCTTTG
>JANQXJ010000144.1:0-16772 GCA_030729445.1 Limnohabitans sp.
GAAATAGCCCAGCAAATTGGGGCGGCCAAATTCATTGTTGAAAGCCGCGCCACCCAGCGGCCCTTCGGTCATGATTTGCAGGGGGCTGGCGATGTGCTCGGGTTTACCCCCCGCTTGGTCTGACATGCCGCCCCAGAGTTTGGACACGGTAAAGCCACTCAAACCCGCCTTGGGCTTGGAGCCACGGCCTGTGGCACCTTCGTCGCGGATTTCGCCGCCCGCGCCGGTGGATGCGCCGGGGAACGGCGAAATCGCGGTCGGGTGGTTGTGGGTCTCGACCTTCATCAGCACATGGTGCAAGGCTTGTTCGCTTTGGTAAGACGCGCCCTGCCCTGACGTTCTGGCCACAAAGCGCTCCACCGTGTGGCCTTCCATCACCGAGGCGTTGTCTGAATAGGCCACCACCGTGTGCTGGGGGCTGAGCTGGTGCGTGTTGCGGATCATGCCGAACAGGCTCTTGGGCTGGGCCACACCGTCGATGGTGAACTCGGCGTTGAAAATTTTGTGGCGGCAGTGCTCGCTGTTGGCTTGCGCGAACATCATCAACTCCACATCGGTGGGGTTGCGATTGAGGCCCGTGAAAGCGTTGACCAAGTAGTCGATTTCGTCATCGGCCAGGGCCAGGCCCCAGGTTTTGTTGGCCCCATCCAACGCAGCGCGTCCGCCACCCAAGACATCCACATGGTCCATGTGCGCGGGGTCCAGCGCCGTGAACAAGGCAGCGGCATCACCTCGGCTGGGCATGGCCGACTCGGTCATGCGGTCGTGCAGCACGGCGGCGACTTGGCCCAGTTGCTCTTCAGTCAGTTTCGCTTTGCTGAGCAAGCCAGATTTCATGGTTAAGCGGTATTCGGTCAAGCGCTCCACACGGCGCACGTCAAAGCCGCAGTTGTGGGCGATGTCGGTCGCCTTGGACGCCCAAGGCGACACGGTGCCAATGCGTGGGGTCACCACGATCACGGGGCCATCGGTGGGGCCTGCGTAGGGCTCACCGTAGGTCAACAGTGCAGCCAGGGTCTGCTTTTGGCTGTCTTGCAGGGGTTCAGTGGTGGCCACCAAGTGCACAAAACGGGCATTGATGCCCTGGATTTGCGGCGAAATGGCTGCCAGACGGGGCAAAAGCTGGGCAATGCGAAAGTCGCTGAGGGCGCTGGCGCCTTCGAAAGTCGTGATGTGCAGGGACACGGGGTGGCCTTGTGAAGAGACGGGAAACCGTAGCGCCGGGGCCGCTGACTGGGGCTGACCGGCAAAGGCGGTATTTTAACGGGGGAAACCCTGATCCGACGGCGAGTTGGACAGTTTCATCAACGTTCAGACACCCGAAAAAAAACCGTGCTGCAGACGCAGCACGGCTTGGGGGATCTGATCAGGCCAAAGCGATCAGCCCAGCACCGAAGTCGCCTCCATCTCCCGCCGGATTTGGTAGGCGTGGGTCGTGGTGTCCATGGCCACATCATCCCAAGTCAGGCTCTGGCCTTTGGCCACTGGGCGAACAACTTTCACGCCGTGCGCCAAGCCCAGCGGCACGCCACCCATGCGCTTGGAGGTGGCGGCGGGCAGCAGCTTGCCCCAGACGGTGTAGCCGCCCTCGCCGTCCAGCATGTCGCCGGGCTTCAAGTCACGCTTGGCGGTGGCCACCACGTCGGCGTTCCAGCCGATGGCCACACCCGTGGGTTCGTTGCGCAGGGCGACGCTCGCCACACTCACGCCCACTTCCAAGCCAATCAGGTGCCAACGCTTGTACAGCGTGAAATAACGGCCCGAAGGGTCGGTGTGGGCGTTGTACTCTTCAAAGCAGTTCTTGATGTAGTCGGTCTCGGCCTCTACCGTGACCCACACGCCCATGCGGATGTCGTAAGGGATTTTTCGGCCATCGGTCTCCAAGCTTGAGATCACCTCAACCATGCCTTTGCGCTCGAGCACACCGCCTTCGGAGATGGGGCGGGTGACGTAGGGGATGTCTTCGACGCTGGCGGGCGGGTAGAGCAAGCCATTGCTAGGCACACCCAAACCGGTGGCGTTGGACACTGCCGTGCTCTCGATCGAGGGCTTTGAGCCATCCAAAAAGCTGTTGAACATTTTGGGGTTCAGGCCGCCGCGCTCGGCCTGCTCGGGCGTCAAGCCGTAATAGCCCCACACCGTCTCGGGCGTGGACTCGCAAAAGTGCGGCAACCACTTGTGGCCCCGGCCTGCGGCCACCACCGGGAAGCCGCAGGTGCGGGCCCAGTCCACCAAATCACAAATGAGCGCAGGTTGGTCACCAAAGGCCAGCGAATACACCACACCCGCCGTCTGAGCGCGGGTGGCGAGCAAGGGGCCACAAAAGGCGTCGGCCTCTACCGTGACGTTAACCACATGTTTGCGATGGGCAAAAGCTTCCAGAATGTGGTCTACCGCGTGCAGGGGCGAGCCGGTGCACTCCACGATCACGTCCACCGCCGGGTGACGGATCAGGCTTTGCCAATCGTCGCCCACATGGGTGGTGCCGTTTTTGACGGCATCGTCCAAGTTGCTGGCTGTCAGGCGCTCAGCTTCCCAGCCCACGCGGGCCAGGTTGGTGCGGGCGTTATCGGGCGACAGGTCGGCAATGCCCACCAGGTGAACGCCGGGTGTGCGGGGAATCTGCGCCAAATACATGGAGCCAAATTTGCCCGCGCCGATCAGGCCGATGCGGATGGGGCGGTTATCAGCGGCGCGTTGAAGGAGTTTGGCGTGCAAGTTCATGCGGTTTCTTTCAAGACATCGAGCGAGGTTTTCAGGGCGCTTTCGGGCATGCCGCCCTTCCAGGGCAAATCGACCGGGTAGCTGTTGACTAAGCAGTCGTCGGGCAAGCAGCTGATGGGCGTGAAGTCGCGGTGCGCGATGTATTCGGGGCGCTTGTGGCGGCGAATGTGGTTGGACACGGCGCACAGGCTCAGGTACACGCTCACCCGATTCCAAGGCGATAGGTTGCTGGCCGAGGCGTGCACCAAGCAGCTGTGGAACAAGATCATGGAGCCCGCAGGCCCGGTGGGGCTGACGATGCCGCCTTCTTTGCCGCCTGCACGCTCGACCAACTGGGCAATCAGGTCGTTGTCCACCGTCCACAGAGGGTAACTGGTGGTGGACAAATCGTGTTTGGCTTCCACCACGCCCTTTTTATGGCTGCCGGGAATGAACATCAGCGGGCCGTTGAAGGGGTTCACGTCGTCCAGAAAAATCGCCACGTTCATGGCCCGCTCGGTGGGCATCATGTCGTCGTTGAGCCAAGTGCCGTAGTCTTGGTGCCATTGCCACACATCGCCCTCAAAAGCCATCTTGCCGTTGATCTTGAACTGGTGCATGTAGAGCCCTTCGCCAAACAGATCTTGCACGGGCTCGATCATGCGGGGGTGGCGGGCCAGCTTGGCAAAGGGCTCGCTGTACATGTGGGCTGCAAAGTTGGTGCGCACGGCGTCGCTGCCTTTTTCGCGCACGTTGTAGGCCTCGCGGCGGCTGTACAACTCGGGCACGGCATCGTTCAGGTTTTTGGTTTCTTCGGGCGTGAACAGGCCGGGGAAAAACAAATAGCCCTCACGGTCAAATTGCTCCAATTGTTCGGGGGTCAGTCTCATGCTTGTGCTCCTGTTTTGAAGTTTTGAATTTGCTCTGAAAGGCGGGCCGTGAGTTGCATGCTGGCCTCATGGGCGTGTTCTTGCACCAGGCGCACGGCCAGCTCGGCCTCGCCTGCGGCCATGGCATTCGCTATGGCTTCGTGCTCGTCCCAAACGGTTTGGCGCTGCTGAGACGATTGCAACACCGCGCCCATCACGCGCTTAAGGTGGTGCCAATGCAGATCAATGCTTTGCGCGATGAGGGGGTTGCCAGAGGCTTGGTAAATGGCGCGGTGAAAGGCCAAATCGGCCTGAATCATGGCCTGCACATTGCGCCCTTTTTCGGCCAGACGGCCCTGGCGCATCACATCCTCATCCAGCCGAGCCCTGCGCTCAGCGGCCAGCCTCACGGCCAGCGCATCAAGACTGCCACGCACTTGGTAAACCTGGGCAATCCAGCCCACATCGAGTTGGGTCACACGCACACCCCGACCGGGGGCATCCTCCACAAAACCATCTTTTTTGAGCAATCGCAGCGCCTGCAGAACTGGCTGACGCGACACAGCCAAACGTTGCGCGAGATCTTCTTGCGTCAAACGCTCTCCCGGCGGCAACGCCCCTTCGCTGATGGCGTCGAGCAAACGGCTGTAGACCTGTTCAACCAAGTCGGGCGCTGTGGTGAGTTGTAACAAGGGCGAAGTCATCTCTGTATACAGAATACAAAGATGCCAAAGGCGCCAAAATTGGTGTTTACCCGTGGGCCACAGAATGTGCGCCCGCGTGATGGTTTTGAGTGCCTGAGGCATGGGACTTGGCCCAATGGGATAATCCCGAACCATGACCATCTCCATCAAAAATGCCGACGACATCGCTGCGATGCGCGTGGCTGGCCGTTTGGCCTCCGAAGTTCTTGACTTCATCACGCCCTATGTGAAGCCTGGTGTCACCACCAACGAACTCGACAAGCTTTGCCACGACTACATCGTCGATGTCCAAAAAGCCATTCCAGCGCCGCTCAACTACGCACCCGGTGGCTACAAGCCCTACCCCAAGTCCATTTGCACCTCGGTGAACCATCAGGTCTGCCACGGCATTCCCAATGACAAAGCCCTGAAAAAGGGCGATTCGGTGAACATTGACATCACCGTCATCAAGGATGGCTGGCATGGCGACACGAGCCGCATGTTCCATGTTGGTGAGGCTTCCATTGCAGCCAAGCGTCTTGCCACCTTGACCTACGATGCCATGTGGAAAGGCATTGAGCAGGTCAAACCCGGCGCCCACTTGGGTGACATCGGTCACGCGATCCAGCGCTTTGCCGAAGGCCACGGCTTTTCGGTGGTGCGTGAGTTTTGTGGCCACGGCATTGGCCGTGTGTTCCACGAAGAGCCACAAGTGCTGCATTACGGCAAACCCGGCACCCTGACCGAGTTGGTGGCTGGCATGGTCTTCACCATCGAGCCCATGATCAACGCGGGCAAGCGTGACATCAAGGAAATGGGCGACGGCTGGACCATCGTCACCAAAGACCACTCCTTGTCGGCACAGTGGGAGCACACCGTGTTGGTCACAGAGACAGGTTACGAGGTGCTCACCGTTTCGGAAGGCTCTCCAGCCGTGCCCGTCTTTGTGACCGCCCCAGCCACGGCCTGACATGCAAGCCCAGGCCCCCTTGGCAGATCTGGCCATTCAGGCCGATTTGGCCGCGCAGCGCGAAACCTACAAGCGCGACAAAGCCGCTGTCCTGCTGGGCCTGGCCAACAGCGGTTCATCCGTCAGAGGTCTCAAGCAAACCCTCAAACAATTGGCCATATTGGCCGACGGCTTGCTCATTGATTTGTGGCAGAACGCGGGTTTCTCCCCTGAATTGACTTTGGTCGCTGTGGGTGGTTTTGGCCGCGCCGAACTGTTCCCCTACTCCGATGTGGATGTGCTGGTGTTGCTGCCCTCCGGCCAAACGCCCGAGGGTGACCCTGAACTGCAGTCCCAGCTCGAGCGTTTCATTGGCAACTGTTGGGACACCGGGCTCGAAATAGGCTCCAGCGTGCGCAGCTTGGACGAGTGCTTGGCCGAATCGGCCAAAGACATCACCGTACAAACCTCTTTGCTGGAGGCGCGTCGGGTCACGGGCAACACCAAACTGTTTCTTGAATTTCAAAAGCAGTTTCAGGCGGCGATGGACCCACAGGCATTTTTGGTGGCCAAAACGCTGGAAATGAACCAGCGCCATACCAAGTTTGACAACACCCCTTACGCGCTGGAGCCCAACTGCAAAGAATCACCCGGCGGCTTGCGTGACCTGCAAATGATTTTGTGGGTCGCCCGCGCCGCCGGGCTGGGCCACAGTTGGGACGAACTGGCCCGCAAAGGGCTGGCCACACCGCTGGAGGCCAGGCAAATCAAACGCAATGAAGCCCTGCTGGGCTTGATCCGCGCCCGTTTGCACCTGCAAGCCAAGCGGCGCGAAGACCGCCTGGTGTTTGACCTGCAAACCAATGTGGCCGAAACCTTTGGTTATGCCTCCGACATCACGCCCGAGGGGCGTCTGGCCTTGCGTGCCAGTGAAAAACTGATGCGCCAGTACTATTGGGCGGCCAAGGCTGTCACGCAGCTCAACCAGATCTTGCTGCTCAACATCGAGGACCGCCTCAAAACCGAGCGGGGTGAGAGCATTGACCACTTCCGCCCCTTGAACGCCCGCTTTTTTGAAAAAGCCGGACTCATTGAGGTGGCCAGCGACGATCTGTACCAAAAGCACCCCCACGCGATCTTGGAGACATTTTTGCTCTACCAGGCCACGCCTGGCCTCAAAGGTCTGTCGGCCAGAACCCTCAGGGCTTTGTACAACGTGCGGGCGATCATGAACGGGCGCTTTCGAGCCGATCCGGTCAACCGCCAGACGTTTTTGCAGATCCTGCAGCAGCCCCAGGGCATCACCCATGCGATGCGCCTGATGAACGAAACCTCGGTGCTTGGGCGCTACCTTTGGGTGTTCCGGCGCATCGTGGGCCAGATGCAGCATGACCTGTTCCATGCCTACACGGTGGACCAGCACATCCTGATGGTGCTGCGCAATGTGCGGCGCTTTTTCATGGCCGAACACACCCATGAATACCCGTTCTGCTCGCAACTGGCCAGTGGCTGGGACAAGCCCTGGATCTTGTACGCAGCAGCCCTCTTCCATGACATTGCCAAAGGCCGAGGTGGCGACCACTCGCAGCTGGGTTGTGCCGAGGTGCGCACCTTCTGCCGACAGCACCAGATCGACAAAGAAGATGCTCAGCTGATCGAATTCTTGGTCAGTGAACACCTGACCATGAGCCGTGTGGCCCAAAAGGAAGACTTGGGCAGCCCCGAAGTCATCGCGCGTTTTGCTGAGCGTGTCGGCAACGAGCGCCGCTTGACCGCCCTTTACCTGCTGACCGTGGCCGACATCCGCGGCACCAGCCCCAAAGTCTGGAACGCCTGGAAAGGCAAGCTGCTGGAAGACCTGTACAAATCGACCTTGCGCGTGTTAGGGGGCCGCGCGCCCGACGCCAATGCCGAGGTGGAAGCCCGTAAACGCGAAGCCCTGATCGAGCTGGCCCGACAGGCCCAGCCGCATGAGGGGCACAAGGCGCTGTGGGACACCCTGGATGTGAGCTATTTCATGCGCCACGATGCCTCCGACATCGCGTGGCATGCTCGCCAGCTCTCGCGCCATGTGGCACTGACTGCACCCGATCAGTTGAGCACCATGGTGCGTGCCCGGCACTCCCCGGTCGGTGAAGGTTTGCAGGTCTTGGTCTATACGCCCGATCAACCCGATTTGTTTGCACGGATTTGTGGTCACTTTGACCAATCGGGCTTCAGCATTTTGGACGCCAAAATCCACACCACCCGCACAGGGTGGGCGCTGGACACCTTCCAGATCGTCACCGCCATGCTGCCCGAGCATTACCGAGAACTCATGACCATGGTGGAGTCGGGCCTGACACAAACCCTGGCGCAGCAAAGTCCCCTGCCCTTGCCCTCTCGCGGCCGGGTCTCGCGACGCGTCAAGAGCTTTCCGGTCACACCCCGGGTCACCCTCAAGCCAGATGAACAAGGTCAGAAATGGCTGCTCAGCATTTCGGCCAGCGACCGCATCGGTTTGCTCTACAGCGTTGCCCGCGTTCTGGCCCTGCATGGCATCCACCTGCATCTGGCCAAAATCAGCACGCTGGGCGAGCGGGTGGAAGACACCTTCCTCGTGAGCGGGCCCGCTTTGCAGCAAAACCGGGCACAAATCGAGATCGAGACCGAGCTGCTTCAGGCTTTGCAACCCGGATGAATTAGCTTTGTGGTTTAAGCCGCAAAACCTTCATTGGCTCATGCGAGAGCTGTAGCGGCACACCGCAGGGTCAAACCAAGTCTTCGAAAATTCAGCCAACTCATTGTTCGGTGTCCATGAGACGCGTTGAATGTATCCGCTGCAGTCTCCTGGTGTAAGGCGCACTGGCAAAGTGGCCCAAACAGGTGCAGGCGCTGCGCTGATCTGGTCTTCTACTCGGGCAATCCAGATGCCCAGGCGTTGTTGGTAAAAGAGGTACATGGAATCGCCCAATTCCTGCAGTTGCAGGTCATGACAGGCTGTGGCCGGGAACCAAATTTCTTCAAGCGCCACAGGCTGACCACTCAAAAATCGCAAACGGCGGACCCGCCAACAATCACCACCCGGTGCAACCAGTGCGGGCCATTGTGGCGGCAAGCCCTGCAGACTCAAATCCAGAATTTGAGCAGTGGGCAAGCCAGGACCATCGTTCAGCTCCAAGCGAAATAATTCATAAATTTGCGCAGAACCTTTGGTTTGTCGAACATATGTGCCCGAACCTTGAATGCGCTCGAGCACCCCTTGCTCCTCCAGCAATGCCAAAGATTTGCGCAGAGTACCGACTGCGATTGACAAGCGCTGCGCCAGTTCTGCCTCGGTGGGCAAACGCTCCCCGCTGTGCCAATAACCTGCCTTGATTTGACGGGCCAGCAACTCTGCAATTTGCAAATAAACAGGCAAGGATTTCGCTGAAATGGCTGTTTTCATGGTCTTTCCACAACAACACACGGGGAAACCCGGATACCAACACAAGTCAATTCATATATCATTCATTCACTTTCAGTGAGGAGTTTGAGATGAGCATTGTTCCCGTTCGAGGCGAAGACATCCAAGGAGCAGAGGTGGCATGGTTCGCCCCTTTATGTTCCGACGATTTTCGTCACCTGGGTGTACCTGAAGGTGATTTACGCAGCAACTGGGCCAACACCAGCCGTATTGTCGAGCGGGCAGAACAACTGGGTTATCGCAATATTCTGTGTCCCTCATCGTACCAAGTCGGTCAGGACACCTTGACCTTTGCCGCCGCCGTGGCCCCCAAAACCACCCGCATGAACCTTCTGGCCGCCATTCGTTGTGGCGAAACCCACCCGGCCATGTTGGCACGCACCGTGGCCACGCTAGACCATATATTGGAAGGCCGATTGACACTCAACGTCATCTCCTCTGACTTTCCGGGCCAGCAAGAAGACAGCGCATACCGTTACCGCCGCTCATGGGAGGTGGTAGAAATTTTGAAGCAAGCCTGGACACAGGAAGAGATCAACTACCAAGGCCAGATCTACCAGCTCAAAGGCTTGTCGACCGACCCGGTTCGCCCTTACCAAACCAACGGCGGTCCTTTGCTGTATTTTGGTGGTTACAGCCCCGATGCGTTGGCCTTGTGTGGAGCCCACTGTGACACTTACCTGATGTGGCCCGAACCCAAGGAGATGCTGGCCCAGCGCATGCGAGACGTCCATGCCCAAGCTCAAAAACATGACCGCTTGCTCGACTACGGCTTGCGGGTCCACATGATCGTAAGAGACACAGAGGCTGAAGCGCGAGAATACGCAGAAGAATTGGTCTCCCAATTGGACGATCAAAAAGGCCGTGAAATCCGCCAACGTGCCCTCGATGCCGTGAGTTTGGGGGTGGCATTGCAAAGTGCAAACCGGGATCGTGCCGACGAAGACGGCTACGTTGAACCCCACTTGTGGACGGGCGTCGGGCGTGCTCGCAGCGGTTGCGGCGCCGCCTTGGTAGGCAGCGTAGACCAGGTCCTCAGCGAAATCGAGACCTACCAAAAGATGGGCATTCGGGCCTTCATCTTTTCCGGTTACCCTCATTTGCAGGAATGCGAAATCTTCGGCACCAAGGTTTTGCCGCAGCTCAAAACCGTGTCCCTTGCCCATGAATATGGCCGAGTTCCGGCCCAAACACCGCCCACACCGCTGGGCACAGGAGTACGCAAATGAATTCAGACATCGGCCGCACAAAACTGCCCAACTCACGCACCCTCAGCCGCATGGCCTACGGAGTTTGGCGCCTATCGGAAGCGCAGGACCATTCGGTCAATGCCAATCTGGCCCGCATCGATGCTTGTCTGGCCCAAGGTATTACCACCTTTGACCATGCCGACATTTACGGCGACTACCGCTGCGAAGCCCTGTTTGGTGAGGCCATCAAATCTCGCCCCAGCCTGAAGAGCCAGATCGAAATCGTCACCAAGACCGACATCATGCTGTTGTCATCTCAGTGGCCCAACACACGGGTCAAGCACTACGACACCAGTGCTGCCCACGTCACCGCAAGCGTTGAGCGTTCGCTTTCACGCATTGGCGTGGACGTGATCGATTTGCTGCTCATCCACCGACCTGATCCCCTCATGAACGCTCAGGCCTTGGGCGCCTGCCTGGACAGCCTGATCGACAGCGGCAAGCTGCGCGGTGTGGGCGTGTCCAACTTCATGCCTTGGGATGTAGATTTGCTGCAGTCGTGCATGAAACACAAGCTGCAAACCAACCAATTGGAGGTGAGCTTGTTGCACACAGCCCCCTTCATCAATGGCCAACTGGCCCATGCGCAACAACACCACATGCCAGTGATGGCTTGGTCGCCTCTGGGTGGTGGTCGTTTACATGCGCAAGCGGGTACGCCTGGCACCGCCGCCGCTCGACTCGCCCCAAAACTGGCCGAGCTGGCTCTTGCAGCAGGCACCGACGCCACGGCTGTAGCCATGGCCTGGTTGATGCACCATCCTGTCGGCATTTTGCCGGTCATGGGCAGCAACCAAATCGAGCGCATTTCCAGTTTTGGTGAGGCCGCCCGAGTGCCGATGGACCGCCAGACCTGGTACGAGCTCTACGAATTGGCCAATGGCCACGAAGTGCCCTGAGTTCCAGGTCGGCATCTCTGTTGCTTTTTGAAAGTTCGCCATGCGCTCTTTGCCCGATGACCCGCCCGCTTTTTTGCCGAGTGATCCGCCTTCCGTCCAGCCCCCTGCCCAGCTGCGACCTGTCAATTCCGACCCCGCTGATTTCCGCAAAGCCTTGTCGTGTTTTGCCACAGGCGTCACCGTGGTGACCGCCCATTGGCAGGGTATCGACTGGGGCATGACCTGCAACTCTTTTTCTTCAGTGTCTCTCGAGCCACGTCTTGTCTTGTGGAGCATCCGCAAAGCGGCCAGCAGTTTGGAGGCCTTCACACAGTCTGGCGGTTTCACGGTCAGTGTCTTGTCCGACCAGCAAGCGGCGGTGGCTAGGCAATTCGCCACGGGAGACATGGCGGCTCGCTTTGCAGGTGTCCCCACCACACGCCAAGTCAGCCAAAGACAACGCTTGTCAGAGGCTGTGGCCTGGTTTGATTGTGAAGTCCACCAGTTGGTGGATGCGGGTGATCACCACATCGTGATTGGTCGGGTGATCGATTTTGGCTGGCAAGGTGAGACACAGGCCTTGACTTTTTGGCGCAGCCAATTTGGTCAGTTTGAGGCCATGGCTGCATGATGCCGCTTTGGGTCCTGTTTGTGCTGGTGGGCGCTGCAGGCGGTTTCACAGCAGGTCTATTTGGTGTGGGTGGGGGCTTGGTCATTGTGCCCACGCTTTACTTTCTTTGGCACACCGATCCCTTGTTGGGACCCGAGGTCATGCACCATGCGGTGGCCACCTCGCTGGCCTGCATTGTGGTGACATCGCTGACCAGCTCTTGGACCCATTGGCGTGCCCAACGTCTGCAATTTGAACGCCTGACCCCACTGGCTTTGGCTGTGAGCTTGGGCGCAGCCTCAGCAGTCTGGCTGGCCAATTGGATGCCTACGCAATGGCTGAAGTTGGGTTTTGGGCTGTTTGCGCTGGCCACTTGTTTGAGTTTATTGCGCCCCAAAACCCACACGACTGTTCAGGCCACGCCCCCCCGTAACGAGCTCCTGGGTGCGGGCACATTCATTGGTCATGTGTCGACCTTATTGGGCGTGAGCGGTGGCGCCATGACCGTGCCTTATTTGGTGCTCAGAGGTGTGGACATGCGGCAAGCGGTGGTGGTCAGCTCGGCAGTGGCCATCCCTATTTCATTGATCGGTGCCGTGGGATTGGCCATGACTGGCCCATCTGGCCCACAGACCTGGGGATATGTTCACTGGCCCGCTTTCATGGGCATCAGTCTGGTCAGCATCCTGTTCGCCAACTGGGGGGCACGCCTGTCCCAGCGCATGGACAAACATAAATTGCAAAAGGCCTTTGCCGGATTTTTGGCCATGGTGGCCGCCCACATGCTGCTGTTTTAAGCGGATCATTCAAGCGCGGAGTGCGTCCTCCAAAGCCTTCAGAAAAGGGGCTGCAGCCTCGTGCTGCACCCAATGCCCTGCCCCTGGCACCACATGCCATTGTCCCCAGTGGCGAGCCATGAGGGGCATGGCTGCAGCCAACTCTGACAACCGCCCCCGGTAGAGCGCATCGTGCTCGCCAAAAATGGCACTCACCCGTGCGGACACCTGTGGCAAAACACGCGCCACGATGTCGGTTGATGACAAGCGCCTGCGTGGCATGCGGTCGCGCTGCACATTGGCTGCATGCAGGCACAAAGCCAGATCGTCCAGCGACTCGGGAGCATGCAACATCAGGGCCATCAGGTTATGGCGGTGCACGGCATCTTGGGCTTGGCGTGTGGGTAAATGTCGCCAGCCTTTGAGTGGAATCCGCTCAGGCACCGTCAAGCCCATGCCCGGAGCGCCCACCAACACCAATTGCGCCGCATCTTGGGGGTGCTCGGCCAACCACAAGGTCCCGGCCATGCCACCAAAAGAAAAGCCCACCACGTTCACTGATGTACTACACCACCCAGCCGCTTGCAGTTGCTGCAGACCCGCGTGCAAATGCGGCGGCAAATCATCCACATCGGTACAGCCTATGGGCAGGTCAGAGTCGCCAAAACCTGGCAAGTCAGGAACGACCACTCGCCAGCCTGAGTCACGCAGCGGGCCGATGCAGCGCAGCCAATGTGTCCAGCTGCCACTGCCGCCATGCAACAGAACCAGCGCTGGCGCAGCAACATTTCCCCATGCATGCCAAACCATTGGGGCCGATTGGCAAGTGGTAACGAGCCGTTCAGCCCCAGCCAAAGTCTGAGCCAAGTCGGTCGGCAAAAAATGGGGCAGGACAGCAGCGGTCATCGGGGTCAAATGCGTCTGAAACAGAGTGATGGGATGGGTGAAAGAGAAGACTACAAGGCGCGTTACGTTTAGATCACACAGCGCAGGGTTTGTCGCATTCAGGCGGGCAACTTGTTTTTGGGGTGTTGCAAACGCCAAACTTGCCAAGCTGCGCCGGTGGCCATCAGGGCTGTGGCGATGCTGGCCACAAACACGCTTTGTAAGCCCCAGCGCTCACTGAGCAATCCGCCCATCAAAGCACCAAGGACTCCCGGGAAGCCGTAAGCAACCACGGTATAAAGCGCCTGACCGCGACCTCGCATACGGCCCGGAAAATGGTGCGAAATCAAGGCAATACACACCGTGTGGTGCGTGGCAAAGGTGATGGCATGCAGCGTTTGTGCCAAGAGCAAGACCCACAACACATCGGCCCAAGTGGCTGTCAGGCTCATGCGCAGCAACATGACCGCTGAACAAGCCACCAGCCAAGCCGTCAAGGGCATGCGCGGTAGCCAGCGCGACTGGGTGAAAAACCAGACCACCTCCACCGCCACGGACAAGGCCCAGAGCACACCGATCATGGTTTTGCTGTAACCCAAAGAATCCAGGTAAAGCGAGAAGAAAACATAGATGCCGATGTGCGACAACACATGGAAAAAAGTGGATGCAAAAAACCACTGCACAGGCTTTTGGCGCAACACAGGCATGACCGACACATGTTCGCGAACATGGTGGGCCGTTTCTTTGATGTCGGGCATCCACCACACACTCAGCAGCACGGCGGCCAAACTGAGCACCGTCCAACCGGGGAAATGCTTCATGCCAAAGGCCTCGAACCAAGCCCCGGCTGCAAACACCGTCACCAAAAACCCCAAGGAACCCCACAGGCGAACTCGGCCATATCGCTTGGTGTCAAAAGCGCCGTCACGGCTGACCAAATGGGCCATGGCCGCCTCGCTCATCGGCATCATGGCGCTGGTGTGGGTGAACATCACCAACATAATCAAACCCAAGCCCAAAGGGCCCCAATCCCAAAACAACAGGCAAGCCGTGGCAAACGCCACCCCCGCCCCGATGCGCAGCAGCCTGACCCGCTCACCTGTGCGGTCGCTGATGGCACCCCAGGCATAAGGCGCAAACAAACGGGTCGTGGCCTGAACGGCCGTGAGCACACTGATGGTGAGCAAGCTCAGGCCCATGTCCTGCAGCCACAGCGGCAAATAGGGATTAAAAAAACCGATGTGCGCGAAGTAACTGGCCGACAGCGCGGCAAAGGGCATGAGCTGACGGCGTGGCGTCATCCCTCAAGGCTTGACGGCAGCAATGGGCGGCAAATCGTGCGCCACATCGCCGCATTGGGCGCGGTGCTGCAAGGCATGCTCCATGACCACCAAGGCCAACATGGCCTCGGCAATTGGCGTGGCGCGGATGCCCACACAGGGGTCGTGACGGCCTTTGGTGATGACCTCGGTGGGCTGGCCTGCGGAATCAATCGAGTCGCGGGCAATCAGTATCGAGCTGGTGGGCTTGATGGCGATGGATACCTCGATGTCCTGCCCGGTGCTGATGCCACCCAGCACACCGCCCGCGTTGTTACCCACAAAGCCCTCAGGGGTAAGAGAGTCACCAGCCGTGCTGCCCTTTTGGGTGACGCAGCCAAAACCGGCACCAATTTCCACGCCTTTGACAGCGTTGATGCCCATCATGGCGTAGGCGATGTCGGCGTCGATCTTGTCAAACAGCGGCTGGCCCAAACCCACGGGCATGCCACGCGCCACCACCCGCAAGCGGGCACCACAAGAGTCGCCCGACTTGCGCAGGGCACCCATGTAGTCCTCCAAGGCCGACACATCGGCCACTGGGGCAAAAAACGGGTTGTTCGGCACATGGTCCCAGCTCTCAAAGCCAATCGGCACTTCGCCAATCTGGGTCATACAACCGACAAAGGTGGTGCCAAATTGTTCTTTGAGCCACTTTTTGGCGACCGCTCCGGCCGCCACCATGGGCGCTGTCAGACGGGCCGAAGATCGGCCGCCGCCCCGTGGATCGCGCAGGCCGTATTTGCGCCAGTAGGTGTAATCGGCGTGGCCCGGACGGAAAGTCTGCAGGATGTCGCCGTAGTCCTTGCTGCGCTGGTCGGTGTTGTTGATCAGCAGGCAAATCGGGGTGCCGGTGGTCAGGCCTTGGTAAACGCCTGACAAGATTTGCACCGCATCAGGCTCGTTGCGCTGGGTGACGAATTTGCTGGTGCCGGGGCGGCGGCGGTCCAAGTCAGGCTGGATGTCGGCCTCAGAAAGCGGCATGCCCGGGGGGCAGCCGTCGATCACGCAGCCAATGGCCGGGCCGTGGGATTCACCAAAGTTGGTGACCGAAAAGAGATTTCCAAAGGTATTGCCGCTCATGGACGTTGATTATCCCAGAGCGCAAGCCTGGCTTGACAGCTATTTGCCCATCAGACAGCGCAACGGGGCCAGGAAAGTGTCGCTTGGTCTCACACTCCTCACTGTGCTCAGCGCTCTCCCAGCGACTGGTTCAAGGTCTTGATCACGGGTTTGGACAGGTATTTGAGCACCGTGTTCGAGCCGGTTTTGATCTCGACCATGCTGGTCATGCCGGGTTGAATGTCCAGCTTTTGGTCGGGGCGACCACTGAACTTGCGCCCATCGGTTTTGACCTGCACCCGGTAATAAGGCTGCTCGCCTTGCTGCACGTTCAGGTTTTCGGTCAGGGTGTCGGCGCTGATGTAGGACAAGGTGCCGCTCAGGTCGCCATAAATCGTGTAGTCATAAGCATCGATCTTGACCGTGGCCTTCATGCCGGTTTTGATGAAGGCGATGTCGGCTGGGCTGACCTTGGCCTCGATCACCAGGTCTTCTTCCAAAGGCACGATTTGCATGACCTCTTCACCGGGGCGGATCACACCGCCACGCGTGGTCACCCGCACGTTTTTCACAATGCCGTGCAAGGGCGCACGCAACTCAGTCTGTGTGAGCTGGTCTTTGCGCTGGGCCATGATTTGCTGCACCCCAGCCAAGTCTTCGAGGGCCTTGCTCAGCTCGGCCTGTGTGTCCTGAAAATACTTGTTCTTGCGGTTGGTGATCTGGGACTGCGTGTCGGCAATTTGCCGCTCCAGACGCAACACATCGGTGGCGCTCACATCACCGGTTTTGAGCAAAGGCCGGGTCATGTTGAGTTCTTTTTGCACAATCGCTTTGATGTTTTCATACGACTGCAGCTCCTCTTTGATGGCCGATTGCCGCTTTTTGAACAACATGGTCTGTGTGTCGCGGAACTCGGGGTAGGCCTTGGCCTCGGGCGGAAAGCGCGGCTCCCGACCCAACACCTCGGCTTGCAAGCGGGCCACCGTGATGGCCAGGCCTGCCGCCTTTGCACGGGTTTCCAGATAACTGGACTGCTGGCGCGTGCCGTCGATCTTGACCAGCACTTGGTCGCGCTGGACCACATCGCCCTCGCGCACCAACAACTCTTCAATCACCCCACCGTCTTGCGACTGGATGATTTGCGAGCGGGCGCTGGAAATCACCGAGCCCGGTGCACGGGTGATCTGGTCAATTTCAGCAAAATAAGCCCAGGTGAAAAACACCACACTGGTCAGCAACAAGGACCACAGCGCCCAACGCGATCCGCGCAACACACCGCTCAGGTCTTCACGCTGGTGGTCAGGGTCCGACGGGCCAAAAAACCAGAAAATTTTCATGCCAAA
>JANQXJ010000144.1:16872-21054 GCA_030729445.1 Limnohabitans sp.
GTGTTGCATCACGCGATTTTCGAGTTTGGCGTCCATGGAGGCGGTGGGTTCATCGAGCAGCAACACCTTGGGCATGGCCAAGAGCATCCGGGTCAGTCCCACCAACTGACGCTGCCCCCCCGACAAACCGCGCCCGCCTTCGGCAATGCTCAACTCCAGGCCTTGGGGGTGGTTTTGAATCACCTGATCCAGCCCGGTCATGGCCGCGGCTTTGAAGATCTGGCTGTCACTGGGCAGGGGCAAACCCAACGTCAGGTTGTGGCGCAGTGATCCGTTGAACAAGCGCACGTCCTGGGGCAAATAACCCACATGTTCACGCACGAATTCGGGGGCCAGATGCACCATGTCCACTTGGTCCAGGTAAACCTGACCCGAGTTGGGCTTGAACAGCCCCGACAACAGTTTGATCAATGTGGTCTTGCCCGAACCCACCGAGCCCAAGATGGCGATGCGCTCACCGGGGGCAATGCTCAACTGGGGAACCTCCAGCCCCGGCAAGTCCTTGGCATAGGAAAAATGGGCTTTGCTCAAGCGAATCTCACCTCTGCACAACTCGGGCACCACCAGCCGCTCGCTGTACTCTCGCTCACTGGGCATGGCCATGATGCCGTTGAGCGAATGCAAGGCCAGCTTGGCGTGCTGCCACTGCACGATCAGGCCAGGCAGTTGTGCCACGGGCGTCAACGCACGGCCCGAAATGATGGAACAAGCGATCAAGCCCCCCATGGTCAGGTGTCCGCCATTGATGGCGTAGGCCCCCGCGGCGATCATGCCTGCATAACTGAGCTGCTGGATGGTTTGTGTCAGGTTGGTCGACAGGGTCGAAAACTGGCGCATTTTCAGCTCGCTGTCGGCCATGGTGGTGGTCATGCTGCGCCAACGGTCCAGCATCTTCCACTCGGCATTGGCGGCCTTGACCGATTCGATGCCGTCGATGGCCTCGATCAGCAAGCCATTTTTCTCATTCGACTCCTTCATGTGAAGTCCGGTGTATTTTTCGATCGAGCCGCGAAACGCCAAGCCAGCCAACACCGCCAAGGGCACCGCCAGCACGGGCACCAGGGCCACCGGCCCGGCAATGATGGCGATCACCCCGACAAACAATACGGCAAAAGGCAAGTCCGCCATGATGAACAGGCTCGACGAGGTCAGAAAATTGCGCACCGACTCGAAATGCCGGATTTGCGAGGCAAACGTGCCCACGGTGTTGGGCCGCGCGTCCATGCGGATGTCCAATGCTTTGCCAAAAAACACCGCCGACAACTCCTGATCAATCGCTTTGCAGGCCCGATCCACCATGAAAGCTCGCACCTGTTTGAGCACCAACTCCATCACGATCGCAATGACCACACCAATCGTCAGCACCCACAAAGTCGAATAGCCCTTGGTCGGAATGACCCGGTCATAAACCTGCATCGAGTACAAAGCGGCCACCAGCCCCACCATGCTGATCACACAGGTGGCCACCACGGCCTCGAGAAACACCGAGCGGTAGCGACGAATGGAGGTGGCAAACCAATCGGTCGCGCTCAAAGCGCGGTGTCCTGACTCGCCGGGACGGGCAGGCATGATGCTCAGCTTCAACAAGCGGCCCTGACGCGCATCGGCCATGGGCAAAACACAGGGGTTGCCCTCCGGGTCCTGACAAGTCAGTCGATGTCGGCCGGAGCCGCCTCGCACCAACAACACCTGCTCGCCTTCCGAGCCCACCCAAAGCAGTGGAAAATCTGACGGCTTCAGGTTTTTGGGATCGACCGAGTGAATGTGTGCAGTAGGAAAACGGCTCAGCCACCAAGCCTTGAGGCGCTCTTCGCGGCTGAGGTGGTCCACCATCAGGCCATCGGTGGTGCGCGACATCATGCCAAAGCGGTGCGCAGGCACGGCCTGACCCAAAAGGCCAGCCAATCTTGACAAAACCACCGCCAGATTGCGGTCCAGCATCATGCTGGAAGCGCTGTCTTGTTCAGTCATGGATCTGCGTGAGCGCTGGGGAGTTCATGGGGGTGGTCAACAGCAACAAACGCAGCTGCAGCGACTGAGTGCTGGACGCTACATCCACCGCGCTGTAATGGGCTTGGGCGCTCTCGCGCAGAGCATTCAGAACATCGAGCCAGTTTTTCTTGCCAATCTGGTACTGGCGCAAATAAGAAGCCACCACATCTTCAGTGGCCGCGACCAATAAACGGGCGGGTTCGACCTGTTGGGCCAGAGCCTCAAGCTCGGTCAAAGCCGTGCGCACCTGCTGCTCGAGCTGGCGCTCAAACACCACGGTGTTTTGCAGGCTGTTTTCCAGGCGCGAACGCGCTGCTGCCGCAGTACTGCGGGCCGAAAAACCTGGCCCTGGTGAAAACTGCAGCGAGATGTACGTGCGGTTGGGCAATGTTGCCGTGTCATGGGCCCCCAAGTTTTGGCGATGGGCCAAGGCCACCGTAGGGTACAGGTCCGCTTGGGCCATGTCGATCTGGGCTTGGGCCACTTCTTGTTGAGTGCGCCAACGCAGCAACTCGGCCGATTGGGCCTTGCTGGCCTCAATGGCTAAGGCTTCTTCCAGTTTGGGCAGGTCAATGCGGGACGGTGCTTTCAAACCCGAGTGAGGTTCACCCACCAACTGCTGCAGCGCCAGTTGTGCTGTCTGCAAGGCGCGGTCAAACTGGATGCGCTCGGATACGGCTTGCTGATAACGTGCGGAAGCCAACACCTGATCGGTCAAGGGGCTGATTTCGGCCACCACTCGGCGCTGGATCAACTCCAGCAATTTTCGGTTCTCCTCCTCGGTTTGACGCGCTACGTTCAGACGCTGCTGCCAGCGCAACACCTCAAAGAACTGTTGACCGGCTTGCTGCATCAGGCTGGTGCGGGTTTCTTGCAAGCCCGCCTCGGCCAGCGTCAGCTGGGCCTGTGCCAAACGGTTTTGTGCATCAATCTTGCCGCCTGCCCACAGCGGTTGCTGGACCAACAAAGCCGCTTGGGGTCGCCCGCTGGAGGCTGTGGCTTCGGTGCTCACCGTTGGATAACGCGACCACTTGGCTGTCTCCAGATCGGCCTGCGCCGCTTGCACCTCGGCCTGTTTGGCTTTCACGCTGGGGTGATGGGTGGACGCGAGGCTGAGGGCATCGACCAGACGCAACTGCGAGGCCGCAGACATCGAAGGCCAGCCCCCCAACAGGGCCGCAAACACCACACTGGCTTGCCAAACTTTGCGATGGGTCATTTGAGTCCAAAACACTTTTTGGTGTTTTATTTGTTTAGTACTCAAATATTATTGCACGGCAGTACCCTGTAATTATTTAATGTTTGCCTTCAGTGTGTCACTCAAAAAATTCCAAGGGCATAGGACCTATGAAAACAAGAGATCACCCGAGGCGACCGAAAGGACAGCCGCGCGGGTCAACTCGGGGCTTTGGCGCCGTCTTGGTCTGGCCAGTCGCGGATGTAGGCCTTCAGCATTTTGTTTTCGAAATCTTGACTGTCTACGACGGCTTTGGCCACATCGTAAAAACTGATCACACCCATCAAGATGGGCCCATCCATGATGGGCATGTAACGGGCATGGCGCTCCAGCATGATGCGGCGGACCTCGTCCAGATCGGTGTCACTGCTGCAGGTCATGGGTTGGGCGTCCATGGCTTCAAGCACGGTGGTTTGGCCCACCTGGCCGCCGTTCTTGACCACCTGCTGGATCACTTCCCGAAAGGTCAGCATGCCCGCCAACTGCCCGTGGGACATGACCACCAGAGAGCCGATGTCTTTTTCGGCCATGGCGTTCAAGGCAGAAGACAAAGGTTCATCGGGATTGACCGTGAACAAAGTGCTGCCCTTGACGCGCAAAATATCACTGACCTTCATGGTGTGTCTCCTCTGGCTTGTATGTGACTGACGAAGATTTAATATAGCCCACAATGTTCGCCATGCACAGCGTTTCGCACACGCTGGCCTTTTCTTTTTTCGGAGACACCCATGGCTGGTTACAGCGATCCCGGTTTTGACACATTGGCCCTGCACGCAGGCGCAGCGCCTGACCCGAGCACGGGCGCACGCGCCGTGCCCATCCACCTGACCACCTCCTTCGTTTTTGAGTCCTCAGACCAGGCCGCCGCCCTCTTCAACCTGGAGCGCCCAGGACACGTCTACAGCCGCATCAGCAATCCGACCAACGCGGTGCTGGAGCAGCGCATCTCGGCC
>JANQXJ010000145.1:0-7493 GCA_030729445.1 Limnohabitans sp.
GTTTTGAGCAGCGCGTTGGCCGTGATGGTGTTCATGCGCTCGGCCGGAAACACCAGCACCGCTTTGCCCCGCCCGCGGGCGTCGGTGCGCTGAGAAAACTCCACTGCATCGCGCATCGCGTCCACCCGAATCTCTTTGCTGGGTTTGCGGGTTTTTTTGTCGATTTCGTCCTGGGCCTTTTCGGACAAAGGCCAGCCCAGCTCGATCATCACCGTCTCGGGCATCAGCACTTCCAGGTCGGCGTGGGTGTGCACGGCAATCGCATGGCAGCTGGGGCAGTCGCCGCAAGCGCCCTGCGCAGTGGGTTTTTCGCACAACCAGGCCGAAGCCAAAGCCAAAGCCAGTTCGTATTGGCCCAAGCCAGACGGGCCTTGTAGCAGCCAGGCGTGGCCCCGCTGGGCCAGCAAATCGGTGGCTTGCCGCGTGATCCAGGGGGCGTTCAAGACGGCGCTCATGTGGCGCTCCTTTGTAGCCAATCGCTCACGACGCGGGACACATCCGTGCCCACAGCTTCGATGCTCTGCGCCGCGTCAATGCGGGCAAAACGGCTAGGCATGTCGGCTTGGCGGCGGGCATAACCACCACGCACAGCGGCAAAAAAGTCAGCTGATTGGGACTCAAATTTATCGGGCACTCGGGCCGAAGCCAGGCGTTTAGCCGCAATCAGGGGGGGCAGGTCGAACCAAACGGTGAGGTCAGGTTGCCGCAAAGTACCGTCGGGCAAAGCCTGCACCATGCGCTCAAGCTGCCCCAGCACCTGCCAGTCAAAGCCCCGCCCACCGCCCTGGTAGGCAAAGGTGGCGTCGGTGAACCGGTCACACAAAACCACGTCACCTCGGGCCAATGCGGGCTCGATCACTTGCACCAAATGTTCGCGGCGGGCTGCGAACATCAACAGCGCCTCCGTCAGTGGGTCCATGGGCTCGTGAAGCACCAGCTCGCGCAATTTTTCAGACAGTGGCGTGCCGCCTGGCTCACGGGTCAGCACCACCGCCCTGCCCGCTTGGCGAAAGAGTTCGGCCACGCGGGCGATGTGCGTGGACTTGCCCGCACCGTCAATGCCTTCAAAACTGATGAATGTGCCGTGTGTCATGAGCGTCTGGAGTTGATCGTCGATTGTCGCCGATGGCGTTGAATGCTCTGGGGTCGAACTTTCACCAAGGCCCCAAGCTCAGCGCCCGCGCTGATACCGGTTGACAGCCCGGTTGTGTTCGTCCAGCGTGGCACTGAAGTGGCTGCTGCCGTCGCCCTTGGCCACAAAGTAAAAGGCAGAAGTTTTGGCTGGTTGCACGGCCGCCAGCAAGGATGCTTTGCCCGGCATGGCAATGGGCGTGGGCGGCAGACCGGCCCGGGTGTAGGTGTTCCAAGGGTTGTCCGTCGTCAGGTGCACGCGGCGTAAATTGCCGTCAAAGGCCTCGCCCAAGCCATAAATCACCGTCGGATCGGTCTGTAAGCGCATGCCGATGCGCAGCCGGTTGTTGAACACACCCGAAATTTGCACCCGGTCTTGGGCTTTGCCGGTTTCTTTTTCGACAATGCTCGCCAAAATCAGCGCTTGCTCTGCCGACTGCAAGGCAGCGCCGGGTTGCCGAGCTTCCCAAGCTTGCTGCAGGTGTTTGTCCATGGCTTTCATGGCCCGCTGCAACACCGCCAGATCGCTGGTGCCTTTGGCATAAGAATAGGTGTCTGGGTAAAAGCGCCCTTCTGGGGCCACACCGGGGCGGCCCAGTTGCGCCATCAAAGCCTCGTCTGTCAGAGCACGGCTGTCGGGTTTCAGGTTTTCGGCTTTGGCCAAGGCCTGACGCACTTGTCGCCAGTTCCAGCCCTCCACCACCGTCACGGTGCGCAGGCTTTCCTCGCCCCGCACCAGCATGCGCAGCAGACGATCTGGTGTTGTGCCGGACGCAATTTCATAACTGCCCGCCCGCATCTGGCGCGATTGGCCCGACAATCGGAACCAAGCGTAGAGCAACGTGGGCGAGGTCTGAGCGCCCGCATCGGCCACCACTTGGGCAATGGCTTGGGCCGAGGTGCCGGGCTCGATCGACAAATCGAGTGGTGTCTGACGGGTGTGCAGCGGCTGCTGAACCCACCAGAAAGCGGCGCCCAGCAGGCCCAAGGCCACCAGCAACAGGCTGGCCAACCACTTCATCAAGCCTTTGAGCACGGCCATGTCCTTATTTGGGTGTTGAATCGAGGGGGGGATGATAATTCACGCCTTGCCAAACGACCGAGTCGCGACATGAACAGCCCTGCAGATTTCAGCCCTGAGCTTCAACACCATTTGAATGGCAGCAGCCCCACGCCCCATTGGGGTGTGATCCAGGCCCAAGGCGAGGACGCAGCCAACTTCTTGCACAACCAACTGAGCAACGATGTGCTGCTTCTGCCCGTGGGCCAATCGCGCTTGGCCGCTTTTTGCTCGGCCAAGGGCCGCATGCAGGCCAGCTTCATCTTGGTTAAAACCGCGCCCGACACCGTTTTGCTGGTCTTGAGCCTCGACTTGCTGGCTCAAACTCTCAAGCGCCTGTCCATGTTTGTGCTGCGGGCCAAAGTCAAAATGAGTGACGCCACGGGCCAGTGGCAGCTGCACGGCTTGATGGGCGACAGCGCCCGTGCTGCAGTGGGCCAGGCCGCCCCTTGGCAAACCACGAACCAGGATGGGGCGCACGCGGTAGCGCTTTATCCCGCCGTGCTGGGTGAGTCTCAAATTTCTCGCGCTTTGTGGATCGCCCCGGTGGGCCAAGCCTTGCCAGCTGGCGCCGATGTGCCCACAGATGTGTGGTCCTGGTCCGAAGTGATGAGCGGCGTGACCCTGGTCAGCCAGCCTGTGTTCGAGGCTTTTGTACCCCAAATGCTCAATTACGAATCGGTGGGTGGTGTGAATTTCAAAAAAGGCTGTTACCCCGGCCAAGAAGTGGTCGCCCGCAGCCAGTTTCGCGGCACGCTCAAGCGCCGCACAGCCCTTGTGCACAGCCCCGTGGCTTTGGCCGCCGGGCAAGACATCTTCACACCCGCCGACCCCGAGCAACCCTGCGCCACCGTGGTGCTGTGTTCCGCGCGTCCGGATGGTCAGGGTTTTAATGCACTGATCAGTGGCACCACCGAGAGCCTGCAAACAGGCTGGCGTGTGGGCAGTTCAGAAGGCGACGCCTTGGCTCTTTTGCCTCTGCCCTATCCGCTGCTGGCAGACATCTGAGCGCCTGTAAGCGCAGCTTCAACAGGCTCCAAGTTGGCGCACCATTTCGATGTGCGCAATCCCCGCATCTTCAAAGATCGCACCATGTGGGGTAAAGCCTGAACGTTTGTAAAACCCCTCGGCGCTGCATTGGGCGTGCAAGATCACTTCTTTGTCGCCGCGGTGCTGCGCCGCGTCCATCAGGGCGTGTAGTACGCGGCGGCCCAGGTCGCTGCCGCGCATCTGCTTTTTGACGGCCATTCGGCCAATGCGGGACACCCCCGGCCCATGCTGAATCAAACGGCCTGTGGCCAAGCAAAAGCCCATGCGGTTCAGGGCCACGGCGTGCAAGGCGGTCTCGTCTTCGTGGTCCAACTCCATTTCAACGGGAACTTTTTGCTCTTGTACAAACACCTCGTGGCGCAGCGGGCTGGCGTGCTTCTGAAAATCGTGCCACGAACCCACATGCACCTGAACCATGTCTTCACCGCGCTCGAAGCCTTCGAGCATGTCGCGCAAGGGGGCCGGAATGGGTTGGCTCTTTTTAGCCACCGGGTCGGCATACACATAAACCAGTTCGCTGGTGATCAGCAGTTCATCACCCCGAAAAATCGCGCCCGCAAACGTCATGGACGAATTGCCCACGCGGTCGCAGCGCATGCACACATCCAGAAAATCGTCCATCTCGGCGCTGGCGTGGTACTCAACACTGGCCTTTTTGACAAACAAATCGCCGCCCAACTGGTGCATGGTCTCCGCATAGGGCATGGCCAACTGCCGCCAGTAATCGGTCACGGCGGTGTCAAAGTACATGAGGTAGTGACCGTTGAACACGATCTTTTGCATGTCCACCTCAACCCAGCGCACACGCATGCGGTGAGAAAAACGGAAGTCCTGACGTTTCATGGGATCAACTTTCAAAAGCATGTTTCAAAGCCCGGCCCGCATCTGCGTGCGCTTGCAGGGCGTCAGGAATGGCGCGGCCCATGGTGATGAAGCCATGCACCACGCCTTTGTAAATCTCCAGATCAACCGCCACACCCGCCATGCGCAGGGTATCGGCGTATTGCACGCCCTCGTCCACCAGCGGATCGCATTCGGCCAGGCCTATCCAAGCCGGAGCCAGACCCGAGTGATCGGGGGCGTTCATCGGGGCAAAGCGCCAATCGTCCCGGTCTGCTTGGTCGATGTAGTTGTCAAAAAACCAGTCGACTGTCGCCTTGTCGAGCATGAAGCCTTCGGCAAAGGTGTGGTGCGAAGCGGTGTCTTGACGGGCAATGCAGCCGGGGTAATACAGCAGCTGTAGGCGCAGGGGCAGGCCCACATCACGGGCCATCAGGGCGCACACGGCGGCCAAAGTGCCCCCAGCGCTGTCGCCGCCCACGGCCAGGCGCGTAGCGTCCAAACCCAGTGCCTGGCCATGCTGGTGCAGCCAATTCAGGGCGTCCCAGCTGTCGTGCACCGCCGTTGGAAAGCGGTGCTCGGGCGCGAGCCGATAGTCCAGCGAAACCACGGCGCAGTGGCCCTTTCGTGAGAGTTGGCGGCACAACACGTCGTGGGTCGACAGGCTCCCGACCGAGAAACCACCGCCGTGGATGTACAGCAGCACAGGCAAAGCGGTCTCACTTCTAGGGGCATACAGCCGGGCGGGCATGGCGTGGCCATCGCGGGCTGGCAATGTGATGTTTTCCAGCCGGTCCACTTGGGGAGCGGGTTGCAAGTCGAGCATCGGCCCGCCAATGTCGTAAAACTCACGCGCCTGTTCCGGTGTCATGGCGGCCATGGGCGGGCGGCCTGCGCGGTGCACCCGCTCGATCAGGCTGCGTGTGGCGGCATTCAACAAGGCGCGGGGGTGGGTGTGGTGGCTGCTCATGGGTAGGAAGGCGGGGGACGTTATCGATGCCAGCAGACGAGCGCGTCGCCAAACAAGGGTGACAGCCCTGGTGTGGCGCAAGCTGGTTCTTAGATCAAAATGGGTTTACATCGTACAACGCCCTGCCCCGCCGTTCTGTCGCCTCCGAACCCGGGCTTTTGATTGGAGTTTTTCTCATGTCCTTCATCAACTATGTCACCCAGATCCAAATCGACTTTGGCGCCGTCAAACTGTTGCAAGCCGAATGTGAGCGTGTGGGCATCCACAAGCCCTTGATCGTGACCGATGCGGGTGTGAAAGCCGCAGGCGTGTTGCAAAAAGCCCTCGACGCCCTGCCGGGCCTGCCCGTCACCGTTTTTGATCAGACGCCCTCCAACCCCACCGAGTCGGCAGTTCGCGCCGCAGCGGCCATGTTCAATGCCAATGGCTGCGATGGTCTGATCGCGGTGGGCGGTGGCTCGGCCATCGACTGCGCAAAGGGCGTGGCCATTTCTGTGAGCCACGAAGGCCCGCTCAAAACCTACGCCACCATCGAAGGCGGCTCGCTGAAAATCACCGATCGCGTCGCCCCCATCATCGCTGTGCCCACCACCAGTGGCACCGGCAGCGAGGTGGCGCGGGGAGCGATTTTGATCTTGGATGATGGCCGTAAAGTCGGTTTCCACTCTTGGTTCATCGTGCCCAAAGCGGCCATTTGCGACCCCGAATTGACCTTGGGCCTTCCGCCCATCCTGACGGCGGCCACGGGCATGGACGCGGTGGCGCACTGCATGGAAACCTTCATGGCGGCGCCCTTTAACCCACCTGCCGACGGCATCGCGCTCGATGGCCTGGCCCGAGGCTGGGCGCACATCGAACGCGCCACGGTCAATGGCCAGGACCGCGAAGCACGCCTGAACATGATGAGCGCCAGCATGCAAGGCGCCATGGCCTTCCAAAAGGGTTTGGGCTGCGTGCACTCGCTCAGTCACAGCCTAGGCGGCGTGAATCCGCGCCTGCACCACGGCACTTTGAACGCCATGTTTTTGCCAGCGGTGGTGATGTTCAACGCGACGGCTGAAAGTGTGCAAAAAGAAAATCGCCTCAACCGCATGGCCCAGGCCATGGGCCTGCAAAGTGGCTCGGACATCCCTGACGCCATCCGCGACATGTGCGCCCGCTTGGGGCTGCCCACAGGCTTGGGGGCAATGGGCGTGACCGAGGGCTTGTTTGATCAGGTCATCAGCGGGGCGCTGGCCGACCACTGCCACAAGACCAACCCGCGTATCGCCTCGGCGGACGAATACCGCGACATGTTGCTGACCAGCTTGTGATCCATAACTGGGGTGGTCAAAACTTTCCCAAGCTGTTCATCGGGCTGTCGATGGGCGCATCATGGGTGAATGTGACCTGCCCCTGTATCGACATCACGTATGTTTCACGGACGCGGATGACCATCACTTGGGCCTGCTCATTGCGCAACACCAAAGGGCGCGTGTCGCCTTCAGGGGTGTGAACCACTTCCAGTGGTATGGGTGTCGCAGAGGACGGTAAAAACAACTCGGCTTGGCGCGACTGTCCGGCTTCGGGTGCCAGCACCAAAAAGGCTTTGAGGGTTTGATCTGGCATGTCTGTCACTGGGTCAAACGAATACCCCTCTTCAAACAAACGCAGACAACGCTGCTGGACAGCTGACCATACAAAGCCCGCAGAACCCTTGCAGCCATGCGCTTGGGCGTCCGCCCCGACCACGGGATCAATGTCGGTCACGGCTGAATTGGGCTGACAGGCACTCATGCTGAGTAAAGCAAGGCTGGCAACGAGCGCAGAACCGACATGGCGCCAAGACCGTGGGCACGAAACATCCGGCAAATCAATCAAAGCAATACCTGTGGAGATAGACAGAACATGGGCCGCTATTTTTGCGGGCAAAGTCTTTTTGTCATGCCCGCAGGGCCAAACAGTTGTGAGCAGACGTTAATGCCCTGAAACGACACCCGAACGGGTGCGTTGACGGGATTTGGCCCGTTCAGCTTGTTGCGCTTTGACCGCTTGGGCACGCAAGGCGGCATCCCAGGAACGCCGTGCCCATCGAGCAGCCAGATGACGCTCATCGAACAGGGCCTCAGGGGCTTGGTGGTAAGACAGCTGCACGGGTTTGCCTTTCATCTCGTAAGTGAAAGCCCCCAGTCCGAGGTCTTCAAAATCAGCGCGGTTGACCGCATCTGTCTTGAGGTACAGCTGATGCGCCACAACCAGACCAAACATCAAGCCATCGTGGTAAATGCCGTAGCCGCCAAACATGCGCTGGGCCTGGATCGGGCCAAATGACTCGAAAACTTCGTGCAAAAAAGCGATGAACTCGTGGTTGGTGGCCATCGCTGGGACTTCGAATTACTCGTGCGTGGGCATTTTGGCACCCACATGCAACTCGCCTCTGGCCTCGGCCAGTTCCACTTGGCG
>JANQXJ010000145.1:7593-10787 GCA_030729445.1 Limnohabitans sp.
GTGCAAAACATGGCCACCTTGGTTTTTTTGGCGGCATCGCCCTGCAAATGGGGTTGTGCGTCCAGCCAAGCGGGCAGCTGCACAAAGTTTTTGATGTTCGGGTTGACCGCGCCCTTGAAGGTGCCAATGGCCACCTCGTAGTCGTTGCGCGTGTCGATGACCACCACATCCGGGTCGGCCAGCAAGGCGTTCCAGTCGGCGGGCTTGACGTATTGGCCCACGGTCTTGTTCGGGTCCAACTCGGGCACGCGCAAGGTGACGATCTCTTTTTTGAGCTTGACCTTCATGCGGGTGAACGGTGGCTTGGGGCTCCAGGACTCTTTGTGCACCAAGCTGGCCAGGCGCGGATCGGCCCGCAAAAACGCCAGCACGGTGCGGATGCCCGCTTCTGGCCCGGCAATCGTGCCGTTGATGCCTTCGTGCGCCAAAAGCAAGGTGCCCTTCACGTCGTTGGCCTCGCAACAGGCTTGCAAAGGCGCTTGGAGGGCCACGAAATCGGGCAAATCGACAAATTTATAGAGGGCGGCGGTGAGGAAAAGATGAGCGGTCGACATGCCTCTATTATCCACTTGCTGATCAGGGTTATGTGGCATAGGACGTCAAAACGACATCGGCCGCTTCTTGGCGCAATGGAATCAGCTTTTGATAGGCTGCAGAGGCGTGCCACCCTTGGGCATGTTCCAAAGAAGGAAAACGGATCACCACGATGTCGGGGTGTGGGTTAACGCCCGAAAACGACAGCGCCTGCTCACCCCGAAACACGAGCTCTCCTCCAAAAGGCACCAAGGTGGCCAAAACCTGCGATCGGTATTGGGCCCATTTTTCGGGATCTTTCACGGTCATTTGACCAACAACGTAGGCTTCAGACATGCGCAATCCTTATAAAGCTTGAACCATGGTCGTCGAGGGGTTTTGCAACCAGTTGCTGAACTCTTCTGCCAATTGTTGACTGGCTTGGGTTGCCGCGTTCCACACCTTCACCCGTCCCGCCAAATCGCGGTCGTAAGTCATGAAGTCCTTGCGATCAGGCAATTTGCCGTTTGGCAGGGTTTTGACCCATTCGGGATTTGGAGCCAAGACGATGGCGCTGTCCAGAAAAGGCGATGCCGCGTGCCGCCACTTGAGCGCTTTGTCCAGCCAGCCCGGCACCACGTTTTTTTGAAAATGAGGGTACAGCACGATCGCCCGATCCGGGCCTTTTGTGGGCACGGTCCAGTTCAGGTGCAAGTGGTAATCGGTGATACCGCCATCCCAATAAGCGCCAGGGGGTGCGCCGGGAATGTCGTGCACGGCTTTCAAGGCAAAGGGGATCGAGCAGCTCGCTTGCAACGCGGCCATGAAATTGCCCTCGGTCAAGGCCGCGGCGTGGGTTCTGAAGTCTCGGTCGTCAAAAGGCAATGGTGCACCTTGCCCAGAAAACACCACCCGCTCCAGCCAAGCGCCCAAGGCCCGGCGATGCAAGGCGTTACTGAGGTAAGCCCCGGTGTAACCCAGTGGCGTGGCCACCGGATGTTCTCGGTGCAAGATGTGCCGACCGCGAGAGGTGACGATGTGCAGCTTGTAACGCGGGTGGCTGAGCACCTCAGCGATGCGGCCACCATAGAAATCTTGAAGGCTTTGGCCAAAGGCATCACTGACTTGCTGGGCGTTCACACGCTTTTGTCCCGGCAGCGGCTCGTAATGCTGGTGGATGTAGTCGTGTTCCAGCCGCTCAAAAGCGACCACCGAATCATTCAGGCAAGCCGTGGCCATGCGCCACGCGCCAATGGACGCACCCACCAAATCCACAGGCTGTGTGCTCTGGGCCAGCCAGTCGCCAAAAATGAAGCGGTCCAAGGGGCCGAGGATCAAGCCTTTAGGGCCACCCGCTGCACCCGGTATGACACCAATGTGTTCAGGCAGAAGGCCATGTTCTCGAATATGGGCCAGGGCCTTGGGACCCGCATGAATGTGGAGGGCTTGCACGGTGTTTACTTCTTCAAACCCTGCAGTTTGGCAAAAGCGCTGGCCATGGCCGAGCCTGCTCCAGCTGCGGGGGGCGAGGTGTAGCCACCGCCACCGCCGCGCTGGCGGTTGTCCCGCCCTGCCCCTTCAAACTTGTTGTCGCGGGGGCCATCGCGTCTGGCGGGTGCAGCGTCCAGCTTCATGGTCAGGCTGATGCGCTTGCGGGCCACGTCGACTTCGAGCACCTTCACTTTGACGATGTCGCCGGTCTTGACCACTTCGCGGGCGTCGGTGACGAATTTGTTGGCAAGCTGGCTCACATGGACCAAGCCGTCCTGGTGCACGCCCAAATCGACAAAAGCGCCAAACTGGGCCACGTTGCTCACGGTGCCCTCCAAGGTCATGCCCTCTTTCAGGTCTTTGATGTCTTCCACGCCGTCGGCCAGGCGGGCCACTTTGAAGTCAGGACGCGGGTCGCGGCCGGGTTTTTCCAGCTCGCCCAAGATGTCCTTGATGGTCACTGCACCGAATTTGTCGCTCACAAAAAGCTCAGGTTTGAGCGTTTTGAGCACATCCGAGCGGCCCATGATTTCTTGAATGGGCTTGGCGGTTTTGACGATGATCTGCTCGACCACCGGATAGGTTTCGGGGTGAACGCCCGTCATGTCCAGCGGGTTGTCGCCACCACGAATTCGCAAAAAGCCTGCGCTCTGTTCAAAGGTCTTGGCACCCAGTCCGGTCACTTTCAGCAAGTCTTGCCGGGTTTTGAACACGCCATTGGCATCGCGCCAGCGCACCACCGACTTGGCCACGCTGGCCGACAAACCCGACACGCGGGTGAGCAGCGGGACGCTGGCGGTGTTCAGATCCACGCCCACCGAGTTCACGCAGTCTTCCACCACCGCGTCCAGCGTCTTGGCCAGCTCGCTTTGGTTCACGTCGTGCTGGTACTGGCCCACGCCAATCGCCTTGGGGTCGATCTTGACCAGCTCCGACAGCGGGTCTTGCAGGCGGCGGGCAATGGAGGCCGCGCCGCGCAGGCTCACATCCACATCGGGCATTTCTTGGCTGGCGAATTCGCTGGCCGAATAGACCGAAGCGCCCGCCTCGCTGACCACCACTTTTTGAATCTCGACGCCCTCCCCAATCACACCCTGCAGGCGGGCCAGCTGCTTGATCAGGTCCCCCGCCAGTTTGTCGGTCTCGCGGCTGGCGGTGCCGTTGCCAATCGCGATCAGGTTCACGTTGTG
>JANQXJ010000145.1:10887-18516 GCA_030729445.1 Limnohabitans sp.
AAGCGGGTAAACAAATCTCGCTCGGTCGACAGGCTCAGTTTCACGCGCCAAGTCCAGGCCACACATTTGCGGATCAGGTCATCAGACGGACGGGCCGCATGGCTCCAGCCCAGGTGCATGGCGATCTTGCCTTCGGCGATGCTTGGTTTGCCGGGCTCGGGTTCGACCGGAAGCACCAGTTTGGCGTCCAGCATTTCAAGTGCCCGGCCACGGAACACGGCCAGGGCCCGGTGGCTGGGCACACGGCCAATCGGCTCGTCGTAGTCAAAGTAGTCGCGGAACTTGGCCACGTCGGCGTTGTTTTCGTCTTTGCCGTCGGCCAGCTTGCTTTTGAACAGGCCCTCGTTCCACAGCCATTCGCGCAGGGCTTGCACCAAAGAGGCGTCTTCGGCCCAGCGCTCGCTCAGCAAATCACGCACGCCATCCAGCACCGCAGCGGTGGTGGTGAAGTCGGCGCCTTCAATCGCGCCTGCAGGAAGCACAAAAGCGGCGGCTTCGGCGTGCGGGTCAAGGCGCGGGTCTGCAAATAACTTGTCAGCCAAGGGCTCCAGACCGGCTTCGCGGGCAATCATGCCCTTGGTGCGGCGCTTGGGCTTGAAGGGCAGGTAAATGTCTTCCAGCTCTTGTTTGGTGGGGGCGGCGTCGATGGCAGCCAGCAAGTCGGGCGTCATCTTGCCCTGCTCTGTGATGCTTTTGATCACGGCGGCGCGGCGGTCTTCCAGTTCGCGCAGGTAGCCCAAACGCGCTTCCAGCTCGCGCAGCTGGATGTCGTCCAGGCCGCCCGTGACTTCTTTGCGGTAACGGGCAATAAAAGGGACTGTGGCGCCCCCATCGAGGAGCTCCACGGCGGTTTTGACCTGGTCTGGGCGGATACGGATTTCTGTGGCCAGTTGGGCCAGGATTTTTTGCATGTCTGAGTCGGCGCTTCGCTGCGCCTCATGGGTCGAAGGCCGTGAGTGTGCCACAGCACCTGAGTGGATTGAGCCCATGCTGTCTCGCACATCGGTACGCCTTGCCAGCACTGCTGTTCAGGCTTGGCAAGGTGGCGCGTCATCTCCCATGGCCCCTTTATTGATGAGCAAAAAACAAAAAATGACAAAATCAAATTGCTTTTGATGTAGTTATTAAAAATTTGCTAAAAAACAACTTTAGTGACTCATTAATCAACAAATTTGACACGCAACTATCAATTACGTAAACTCTGATTCATTGATGTTTTTGATGATTAAGGGGTAAAAAAATGATGATTTCTGTTAAAGATGTGATGACAAGTGCATTTCGTCGTGGCATGGTTTGGGCTACAACCGGTGTCTTGATGCTGTTGGCCGGTTGTGCTTCGGTACATGGCCCCACCTTGCCCGTGTCGGAATTGGAATCCTTTGTCCCCATGCCACACCATGCGCGAGTGATGAACGATGTCAAAGTGCGATGGGAAGTTCGCGAGAACGTGGCTGAAGTTTGCGGTCGTGCGGCCAAACTCAGCACCACTCAAGCTTGGATGACGCCCCCTTTGGCCTGCGCCATGTGGAATGTGGCCAGCAAAGAGTGCGTGATCATCACGGGCAAAAAAGTCTCTCATGTCGAACTGGGTCATGAGCTGCGTCATTGTTTTGAAGGCAACTTCCACCGTTGACTGCGCAAGTATCCTTAGATGGCTGCCCATGCTTTTGATGAGCTACGTCTCGGTGGATGGGAAATAATAATGTTGATTTTTAAACTATAATTTGTCAAAATTTTATTCAAATTAATGCCTTTGAGAGTCCCGGAACTTCTTTTTGGTCTACCTGCATGGCTTCGATGGCTGTGTATGACAGCCTTGGTTTTGAGCTTGTGCGCTTGCCAGGCGGCTTCTAGACACCAAGTGTCCAGCTTGGAATTTTTGCCCTTCAATGCGATGCCATCCAACTACCGGATCATGAATCAGGTGCGCATCCATTGGGAGGTACGTGACGACGTGGCCCACTTTTGTGCTCATGCCAAAAGCATGGGGCGGCAGCAATCGTACTTAACGCCCCCCATGGCTTGCGCCATTTGGGACATCCTCAAAGCCGAATGCACCATCGTGACAGGCCCGGTCACCAACCATGTGGCCTTGGGCCATGAATTGCGGCACTGCTTTGAAGGCCATTTTCACCGCTGAAGAGCAGCCGTTGTGGAAACAGGGGCTGCTGGTCCTTCATCGGTTTTTTCTCAGCTCTCTCTCAGCGCCCGGCGCAGTCCTTCACCCACTTCTGGCCGTGCCGCAAAGGGGTCAGGCGGGTTGGCGCCTTGAACAATCGCTTCCATGCGGCTTTGCACATTGCCCAGCGCCTGCGGGTGGCTGTAGATGTAAAACTGGCCTTGCGCCACGGCATCAAACACTTTTTGGGCCACATCAGCCGCCGACACCTTGCCACTGCCCACGGCTTTGTCGCTTTGGGCTTGCCCAATCAACTGGCTGGCGGTGGGTTTGTCTGCGGCCAACTCGGATGGACGGTTGCGGTGGCTCTGGCTGATGCCGGTGGGCACAAAGTAAGGGCACAAAACACTGGCACTGACCTGGTCACTCACGAGCTGCAAATCTTGGTAGAGCGTTTCGGTCAGTGACACGACAGCGTGTTTGCTCACGTTGTAAATGCCCATGTTCGGGGGTGTGAGCAAACCGGCCATGCTGGCGGTGTTGACGATATGGCCTTGGTAGGCCGGGTCGGCCTTGGCGGCTTCGAGCATCATGGGGGTGAACAGGCGCACACCGTGCACCACGCCCCAGAGGTTGACGCCCAAAACCCATTCCCAGTCGGCGACCGAGTTTTCCCAAACCAGGCCCCCTGCTCCCACGCCCGCGTTGTTGAACACGAAGTGCGGAGCGCCAAAACGGGCTTTTACGTCTGCCGCCAACTGTTCCATGGCCTGGGCGTTGGACACGTCCACCTTGCGGGCCAGTACCTGCGCACCTTGCGAGGTCATCTCGGCTTCAGCTTTGTCCAGCGCATCTTGCTGCACATCGACCAGCACCAGGTTCATGCCCAGCTTGGTGCCAATGCGGGCACATTCCAGGCCGAAGCCGGAGCCTGCGCCCGTCAAGACTGCGGTTTTTCCTTTGAAATTCTCGATCATGAGGCAGCCTTTTTGAGTGTGAACCCGACACGCGGGAAGTGGACATGGACAGTGCCCGCACGGTCATCGGTGCGGCGCAAGGTGTAGTGGTTGTGCGTGGCAGCGACCAGCTCGCCCTCGGTTGGCTCCAGCCCAAAGTTGTCGGCGGCGATCACCACTTGGCTGCCCAGCGCGATGCCGTGCTCATCCTGGAACACCTCGCCCTGCATTGCCGCAGGCATGGCGTTGTGGGCCACTTGCACGGCCTCTTCGCTACTGCAGGGGCTGTGTCGGCCGTGTCCGATGGCGTGCATGCGGGCCATCCAAGCTTTGATATCAGGCGTGTCGTCAAAAATGGTGGCCAGCGCAGGCGTGCGCTCTTGGGTGAACCACAGGGGGTGATAAGCCGCAAAGTCGGCCAAAGAGGGCTGGGCACCGAACAAAAAGTCTTGCCCCTGCAGCATGTTGGCCAGGCGGCGCAAATAACTTTTGTAGGTGGCGGCTGCGTCGGTGGACGACATGCGAGGCGCACCACCGCGCATGGCAGTGCGATCGGCCACAAAGGCCTGCACCCCTTCAGGGGGCGTGTTTGCGAAGACTTGTGCCACACCTGCGGGCTGGAAGTTGTAGGCCATGGCCACCGGGAACAAGGCGCTGTCCGCCCATTGCGCCACGATGGAGGCGGCACCTTTGGCCGCATCGGGGTAGATCGTGGGCGCGGGTGCCAGTTGCTCCAACACATCGCAGATCAAGGCCGTGTCGCAATAAATATCAGAACCGATCTGCAGCACCGGGGTTTTGCGGTAACCGCCCGTGAGTGCCGTCAGGTCAGGCTTGGGCATGATCATTGGGATGAACACGCTCTTCCAAGGCAACTGTTTGTAGCCCAGGATCAGACGGACCTTTTCGGCAAACGGCGAGTTCGGGTAGTGGTGCAAGATCAGATCGGACATGGGCGACGCCTCAGATCAGCTTGACCAGCTGCTTGCCAAAGTTCTTGCCTTTGAGCAGACCCAAGAAAGCCTCGGGTGCAGCAGCCAGGCCCTGAGCCACGGATTCGCGTGGACGCAGTTTGCCCGTGCCCACCAGGGTGCCGAGTTCGTTCAAAGCCTCAGGCCAGACTTCCATGTGCTCGCTCACGATGAAGCCTTCAATCTTCATGCGGTTGACCAGAATCAAGGCGGGGTTGGCCATGGGCAGAGGTGCGCCGTCGTAACCGGCGATCATGCCGCACACAGCAATGCGTGCGAACGCGTTGGTGCGCAACATCACCGCGTCGAGCACCATGCCGCCCACGTTTTCAAAGTGGCCGTCGATGCCGTTCGGGCAGGCTTCGCGCAATGCCTTGGACAGGCTCAGGTAGTCCTTGTGCTCTTTGTAGTCGATGCAGGCGTCAAAACCGAGTTCGTTAACCACGTACTCGCATTTGTCTTTGCCACCTGCAATGCCCACCACGCGGCAGCCACGGGCTTTGGCCAAAGCGCCGTAGGCGCTGCCCACCGCGCCGCTGGCAGCGCTCACGGTGACGGTTTCACCGGCTTTGGGGTTGATGATCTTGACCAAGCCATACCAGGCGGTCACGCCAGGCATGCCCACGGCACCCAAATAGTGCGACAGCGGCACATGGGTGGTGTCGACCTTGCGCAGAGCGCCGATCACATTCGCGTCCACCACGCTGTACTCTTGCCAGCCGCCCATGCCCACGACTTGGTCACCGGCTTTGAATTTGGGGTGGCGGCTGTCCACCACCTCGCCCACGGTGCCGCCAATCATGACTTCACCCAAAGGCTGGGGCACGGCGTAGCTCTTGCTTTCGTTCATGCGGCCGCGCATGTAGGGGTCCAGGCTCATGTAGTGGTGGCAAACCAGCACTTGGCCGTCTTGCAGCTCAGGCAAAGGCACCTCGACCATTTTGAAGTTGTTGACGGTGGCTTCGCCCTGTGGGCGGTTGTCCAAAACGATGCGGTGGTTGATGGGCATGAAGGTCTCCAGTAGGTATGAATGGGTTAGTCGGTTGAAATGGTTGGTTTTTCGCGGCGGCTCACGTATTTGAAAGTGCCGGTGGCGTGGGCACACAGTTGGCCTTGGGCATCGAACACGCTGCCCTCGGTGAATGCCATGCTGCGTGTGCGGTGTTTCAAATGGCCTTTGCCGACCAGATGTTGGCCTGCAGGAACTTGGGCCGGGCGCATGAAGGTGGTCTTCATCTCGATGGTGACCACGCCCATCTCCGGATCCACACTGCGTGCAGCGGTGGCCATGATGACATCCAGAAAGGTCATGACGGCACCACCGTGGGTGACGTCGAATGAATTGAAATGTTCTGGGCGTGGGGCGAAATGCAACTCGGATTCGCCCCCTTCAAATTTCTCGAGCGTGAAACCCAAATGGTCAACGAACGGGATCTTGGCGCCGAAAGGGATGCTCATGCTCAAGGACTTTCGCATCAGCCACCGATGATGGCACTCACGCCACCGTCCACGGCCAGCCATTGGCCCGTGATGTGTTTGCCCGCATCCGAGGCGAACAACACGGCCAAACCCTTCAGGTCCTCGTCATCACCCAAGCGGCGCAAAGGTGCACCTTGCGCCATCTTGTCGGCCCCCAGCTTTTCCAGCAGGCCGTAGGTCATTTTGCTGGGGAAAAATCCTGGGCAAATCGCGTTCACGGTGATGCCGTGCTCGCCCCACTCGCCCGCCAGGGCGCGTGTGAAGTTGATCACCGCACCTTTGGAGGTGTTGTAAGCGATGGTCTTCATCTCAGACGGGTTGCCTGCCAGACCGGCAATCGAGGCGACGTTCAGGATGCGGCCTTTGCCGCGCGGAATGAAGCTGTGCTTGGCCACTTCTTGCGACAAGATGAAATAGCCACGCACGTTCAGGTTCATGACCTTGTCCCAGGCCTCTACGGGATGGTCTTCGGCCGGAGCGCCCCAAGTGGCCCCCGCGTTGTTGACCAAGATGTCGATGGGCCCCATGCGCTCCATGGTTTCAGCAGCCAAGCGGCGGATGTCTTCTTCTTTGCCGCAGTCGGCAGCGATCCAACGGGCATCGATGCCCGCGGCTTGCAACTCGGCAGCGGCTTCTTCCAGGTCGGCCGCTTTGCGAGAGCTGAGCATGATCTTGGCACCAGCTTCTCCCAGAGCGTGGGCCATTTGCAGGCCCAGCCCGCGTGAGCCGCCTGTGACAAGTGCGACTTGGCCCGTGAGGTCAAAAAGTTGTTGAACGGTGCGTGCCATCTTCTACTCCTGTTATTCGACAATGAAATCCATGCAGCGGCGCTCTTGTACAACCGCCTTCATGAAGGGTTTGATGGCCAGATGATCCGGGTGATTCTGGTAGGCCGCTAGCACCTGCGCGTCATCGAGCAGCATGTGGAGCACCAAATCATTCGTGCAGTCCATGCCGGGTGTGGCTGTGGCGACCTCGAAAGCGCGAATGCCGGGTACGACTTGAGCGCACAACAACAACAGCGTTTTGGCCTTTTCGAGGTTGATCGATTTGTTGGCCCCTTCGGCGTGGTCCTTCAAATTCCACATGACGATGTGACGGATCATCAGAAGGCCTCTTCGGGCAAGTCGGCACAAGTCAGATCACGGCTGCAAACCACATTCAGCCACGCGCCAATTTTGGGTAATTCGTAACGGAAGAAATAGCGGCAAGCAGCGCGTCGGCCCTGCGCTGCTGGGCTGTTGTCTTCACCCAGGCTGTTGGCCACGTCCAGCCAGATCCAGGCGATCACGGTGTGGCCAAAGGCCTGCAAATAAGGCACGGCGTTGGCCAGCGCCTCGGCAGGCTGGGCTCCAGCCCAAGCTTGCTGAGTGGCTTGGCCGACTTGCTTCAGGGCATCGCGCAATGCCGCGGCTTCAGGCGCCCATGACGATTCAGCTTTGGCGGCGGTGGCCAGCATGCGCTCGGCCAGCAGTTGCAGGCCGCGACCGTTTTCCATCAACACCTTGCGCCCCAGCAGGTCCATGGCCTGGATGCCGTGGGTGCCCTCGTGGATCATGTTCAGGCGGTTGTCGCGCCAGTACTGCTCCACCGGAAAATCGCGTGTGTAGCCATAGCCGCCGTGAATCTGGATGGCCAAACTGTTGGCCTCCAGGCACCACTCGCTGGGGAAGCTCTTGACGATGGGCGTCAGCACTTCGAGCAGCAGACGCGCCACATCGGCGTCTTCAGCCGTGCCGGTGTGCTGCTCGTCCACCAAGCGGGCGCTGTACAAGGCCAGTGCCAAAGCGCCTTCGCTGTATGACTTTTGGGCCAGCAACATGCGCTTGATGTCGGCGTGCTCAATGATCCGAACTTGGGGTTGGCTCGCGTTTTTGCCCCCAGCCCCAGTGGGGCGGCCTTGCGGACGGTTCTTGGCGTAGTCCAGGCTGGCGTAGTAACCGGCCATGCCCAGCATGGTGGCGGCCATGCCCACGCCGATGCGGGCCTCGTTCATCATGTGGAACATGCAGCGAAGGCCTTCGCCGGGCTTGCCAACGAGATAACCCACGGCGCCGCTTCCGGCGCCGTCCAAGCCTCCTCCGGCCTCGCCTCGCACCGGGTA
>JANQXJ010000145.1:18616-21034 GCA_030729445.1 Limnohabitans sp.
AAAGCGTCGGCTTCAAAGCCCACGCCATCAGGTGTGGCGCGGGTGGTGATGTCGCTGAGCGACGAGCCCGCCTGCGGCTCAGACAGGCACATGGTGCCTGAGAAACGCCCAGAGAATTCGTTGGCCGCAAACACTTGCTTTTGCAAATTGGTGCCGTGCACCATGAGCAAATTGGCGTTGCCGCTGGTGAGCATGCCCGAGCCGATGCTGACCGAGGCCATGGCAAAAAACGCGTTGGCGGCGGCTTCGACCGTGTAGGGCAGCTGCATGCCGCCGATCTCGTAGTCTTGTGCGGCGCTCAGCATCCCCGACTCGGCATAGGCCTTGTAAGCGTCGTGTGTGGCCTGGGGCAGGATGACTTTTTCGCCGTCAAAGTGGGGTTCTTGTGTGTCCACCAAACGGTTGAAGGGGGCGTATTTTTCGCGGGCGATGCGTTCGCAGGTGTCGAGCACCGCGTCAAAGGTTTCACGCGAGTGGTCGGCAAAACGTTCGCGGCTTTGCAAGCTTTCGACTTTCAGCCAGTCGTGCAGCAAAAAATCAACGGTGGGACGCAGGCTCATGACACTCATCCAGATTCAAAACATAAAAAAAGGCGGCAGGCACAAGCCAGCCGCCCTTCGCGTTGATCAGACGTCAACGCGCTTGCGCATCACAGCACTTCAAAAATGCCGCAGGCGCCCATGCCGCCACCAATGCACATGGTCACAGCCACACGCTTGGCACCACGGCGCTTGCCTTCGATCAGGGCATGGCCCGTGAGGCGCTGGCCCGAAACACCGTAGGGGTGACCCACAGCGATCGCACCGCCGTTGACGTTCAGGCGATCGGCCGGAATACCCAGCTTGTCGCGGCAATACAGCACCTGCACGGCAAAGGCTTCGTTCAATTCCCACAAGTCAATGTCTTGCACGGTGAGACCCAAACGCGCCAAAGCTTTGGGCACGGCGTACACCGGGCCAATGCCCATTTCATCGGGCTCACAACCGGCCACGGCAAAGCCGAGGAATCGGCCCATGGGCTTCAAGCCGCGCTGCTCGGCCAGTTTTTCGTCCATCAGCACACAAGCGCCTGCGCCGTCAGAGAACTGGCTGGCATTGCCCGCAGTGACCAAGCCACCCGGCAGCGCCGAGCGCAAGCCGCTGATGGCTTCGACGGTGGTGCCTTCGCGCAGGCCTTCGTCCACGCTCACGGTCACTTGTTTTGTCGTCAAGCCCATGACCTTGTCGATCACGCCTTGTGTGACGGTGATGGGAGCGATTTCGTCGTTGAACAAACCAGCGGCTTGGGCAGCGCAGGCTTTTTGCTGACTGGCCGCACCGTAAGCATCCATCACGTCACGGCCGATTTTGTAGCGCTTGGCCACTTGTTCGGCGGTTTGCAGCATGTTCCAGTAGATCTCGGGCTTCATCTTGGCCAATGCCAAGTCTTGCATCATGTGGGTGTTCATTTCTTGCTGAACGCAAGAGATGCTTTCCACGCCACCAGCCACATAGACCTGACCTTCACCGGCGATGATGCGCTGGGCGGCCAAGGCAATGGTTTGCAAGCCAGAGGAGCAAAAACGGTTCACGGTCATGCCCGACACCGAGATGGGCAGACCGGCCTTGAGCGCGATCTGGCGGGCGATGTTGGCACCGGTGGCACCTTCGGGGCTGGCACAGCCCATGATCACGTCTTCGACCTCGGCCGCGTCAATGCCTGCGCGGGCCACAGCGTGTTGCACCGCGTGACCACCCAGGGTCGCCCCGTGGGTCATGTTGAAAGCGCCCTTCCAGCTCTTGGCCAGCGGGGTGCGTGCGGTAGATACGATGACAGCATTCGTCATGATGGTCCTTTCAAGTGGGGGACAGACCTGAAGATCTGTCCCGCCAAAAATTTAAAAAATCAGTTGAATGTCTTGCCTTCGGCCACCAAGCGAGCCAGCAAAGGCGCGGGTTGCCAGAATTGGGCGTCGTCGTGCGGATTCTTGGCAAAGCGCTTCATGGCTTCGGCCACATTGAACAGGCCCACCGTGTCGGCGTAGTTCATGGGACCACCGCGCCAGAACGGGAAACCGTAGCCGGTGATGTAGACCATGTCGATGTCACCGGCCTTGCTGGCAATGCCTTCTTCGAGAATATGACAAGCCTCGTTGACCAGCGAGTAGACCAGGCGCTGCACGATTTCTTCGTCGGAAATCTTGCGGGCCGTGATGCCCATGGCGGCGCGGTGTTTTTCGATCATCTCGACCACCACAGGGCTGGGGATCGCGTCACGCTTGCCAGTTTGGTAGTCGTACCAGCCTGCGCCAGTCTTTTGACCATAACGTCCCATTTCGCACAGCAAGTCAGCGGTTTTGCTGTACTTGAGGTTGGGCTTTTCGGTGTAGCGACGCTTGCGGATCGCCCAGCCAATGTCGTTGCCCGCCAAGTCGCCCAT
>JANQXJ010000146.1 GCA_030729445.1 Limnohabitans sp.
CCGCGAAGGCGGCCGTACCGTTGGCGCTGGCGTGGTTGCCAAGATCATCGCTTAATTCTTTTGTGGCGCGGCAGTGCAGTGGCCTGGCCATTGCGCTGCTGCAAGCAGAAAAACACCACAAGGAATTGACATGTCATCCAAGCAAAAAATCCGCATCCGCCTGAAGGCGTTTGATTACAAACTGATCGACCAGTCCGCTGCCGAGATCGTTGACACTGCCAAGCGCACCGGCGCGATTGTCAAGGGCCCCGTGCCTTTGCCAACACGCATGAAGCGTTTTGACATCTTGCGCTCGCCGCACGTCAACAAGACCAGCCGTGACCAGTTGGAAATCCGTACGCACCAGCGTTTGATGGACATCGTGGACCCCACAGACAAAACTGTGGACGCCCTGATGAAACTCGATCTGCCCGCTGGCGTGGACGTCGAAATCAAGCTGCAGTAATGCGGTTTGGGGTGGCCTAAAAGCCATCCAAAAACTTGAAACAAGGCCCGATTTGCCAGAAATGGCAAGTCGGGCTATAATTTCAGGCTCACCTCTTTTGGGGTGAGATTTATTAACAGTCTTTCACACACCAAACGGGGCTGCCAATTGAAGTGGCCTCGGTGAAAGTTTTGGAGAAAACAATGAGTCTGAGCAACTCCCTCGGGTTGCTGGGTCGCAAGGTGGGCATGATGCGTCTGTTCACTGATGATGGGGATTCCGTTCCTGTCACAGTGCTGGATGTGTCTAACAACCGCGTATCCCAGGTCAAAACCCAAGAGAACGATGGCTATGTCGCTTTGCAAGTGACATTTGGTGCCCGTAAGGCATCGCGCGTGACCAAGCCCATCGCTGGTCACCTGGCCAAAGCCGGTGTTGAAGCCGGTGAAATCATTCAAGAATTCCGCGTGACCGCCGACACGGCCGCCCAGTACGCCGCTGGCGCTACTGTGCCCGTGGCTGCTGTGTTTGCTGTGGGCCAGAAAGTGGACGTGCAAGGCACCTCCATCGGTAAAGGCTTCACCGGCACGATCAAGCGTCACAACTTCAAATCGCAGCGCGCATCGCACGGTAACAGCCGTTCGCACAACGTGCCTGGTTCGATTTCGATGGCGCAAGATCCTGGCCGTGTGTTCCCTGGCAAGAAAATGTCGGGCCACCTCGGTGACGTGACTTGCACCACGCAGAACCTCGCCGTGATCCGCGTTGACGAAGCCCGTGGTCTGTTGATGATCAAGGGTGCCATTCCCGGTTCCAAAGGTGGTTTCGTGACCGTGCGTCCCGCCATCAAAGTTAAAGGAGCGAACTGATGCAGCTCGAACTCCTGAACGACCAAGGTCAAGCCGCCTCCAAAGTGGACGCGCCCGAGACTGTGTTCGGTCGTGAATACAACGAAGCCCTGATTCACCAGATCGTGGTGGCTTATCAGGCCAATGCCCGTCAAGGCACCCGCGCCCAAAAGGACCGTGAACAAGTTCACCACTCCACCAAAAAGCCTTTCAAACAGAAAGGCACTGGTCGCGCTCGTGCTGGTATGACTTCCTCGCCCTTGTGGCGTGGCGGTGGTCGGATTTTCCCGAACATGCCCGACGAAAACTTCACCCAGAAGATCAACAAGAAGATGTACCGCGCTGGTATGGCTTCGATCTTCTCGCAGCTGGCCCGCGAAGGCCGTCTGGCAGTGGTGGATTCCTTCAAGGTTGAGACACCAAAAACCAAGCAGCTCGCTGCCAAGTTCAAGGCCATGAGTCTCGACAACGTGCTGGTGATCGCTGACGAAGTCGACGAAAACCTGTACTTGGCATCGCGCAACCTGATCAACATCCTGATTGTTGAGCCACGTTACGCCGATCCCGTGTCTTTGGTGAACTTCAAGAAAGTCCTCGTGACCAAAGGTGCCATGGACAAACTCAAGGAGATGTTTGCATGAACGCCGTGAAGTTTGACGAAGGTCGTCTGATGTCCGTGCTGGTTGCACCCATCGTGTCCGAAAAGGCCACCATGGTTGCTGAAAAGTCCAACACCGTGACATTCAAAGTGCTGCAGGACGCTACCAAGCCTGAAATCAAAGCCGCTGTGCAATTGATGTTCAAGGTCGAGGTCAAAGGCGTGTCTGTGGTGAATACCAAGGGCAAGACCAAGCGTTTTGGCAAGACCATTGGCCGCCGCGACAACGTTCGCAAGGCTTATGTCACGCTGCAACCAGGTCAAGAGCTGAACCTGTCCGGGGAGGCCGCGTAATCATGGCTGTCATCAAGATCAAACCGACATCCCCAGGCCGTCGTGGCGTGGTGAAGGTCACCCGTGACCACCTGCACAAAGGTGAAGGCTACGCACCGTTGCTGGAACCCCAGCACCAGAAGTCGGGCCGTAACAACAACGGTCACATCACAACGCGCCACAAAGGCGGTGGTCACAAGCACCACTACCGCGTGGTCGACTTCAAGCGCAACAAAGACGCGATCCCGGCGAAAGTCGAGCGCATCGAGTACGACCCAAACCGTACTGCGCACATTGCTTTGCTGTGCTACGCCGATGGCGAGCGCCGTTACATCATTGCCCCCCGTGGCATTGAAGCCGGTGCAACCCTGATGTCGGGTGCTGAAGCCCCGATTCGCGCTGGCAACACTTTGCCAATCCGCAACATCCCCGTGGGTTCGACCATTCACTGCATCGAGCTCAAGCCCGGTGCTGGTGCACAGATCGCACGTTCGGCTGGTGCTTCGGCCACATTGCTGGCTCGCGAAGGCATCTACGCTCAAGTGCGTATGCGCTCCGGTGAAGTTCGCAAGATCCACATCGAGTGCCGTGCAACCATTGGTGAAGTCGCCAACGAAGAGCACAGCCTGCGCCAATTGGGCAAGGCCGGTGTCAAGCGTTGGATGGGTATCCGCCCAACCGTTCGTGGCGTGGCCATGAACCCAGTGGATCACCCGCACGGTGGTGGCGAAGGCCGTACCGGCGAAGGCCGTCATGCAGTAGACCCGTGGGGCAACCTCACCAAGGGCTACCGTACCCGTAACAACAAGCGCACACAGGTCATGATCGTGTCGCGTCGCAAGAAGTAAGGGTTAGACAATGACACGCTCTCTCAAAAAGGGTCCATTCGTTGACCACCACTTGTTGGCCAAGGTTGAAAAAGCCGTTGCCACCAAAGATAAAAAGCCCGTCAAGACATGGTCGCGTCGCTCCATGGTTTTGCCCGATTTCATCGGTCTGACCATCGCCGTTCACAACGGCAAGCAACACGTTCCTGTTTATGTGACCGACCAGATGGTTGGCCACAAATTGGGCGAATTCGCATTGACCCGGACATTCAAGGGTCACCCTGCGGACAAAAAAGTCCAGAAGAAATAAGGAAAGACCATGGAAACACGTGCAGTCCTCCGGGGCGTCCGTTTGTCGGTCGATAAAGGCCGCCTGGTCGCCGATTTGATTCGCGGTAAAAAAGTGGATCAAGCTCTGAACATCCTGACCTTCACGCAGAAAAAAGCTGCGGGTATCGTCAAGAAGGTTCTCGAGTCCGCCATCGCCAACGCTGAACACAACGACGGCGCCGACATCGACGAGTTGAAGGTGAAAACCATCTACGTCGAACAAGGCACCACGCTCAAGCGTTTCACCGCCCGCGCCAAAGGCCGTGGCAACCGCATCAGCAAGCCCACATGCCATGTGTATGTGACGGTTGGCAACTAAGCCAGGGAAGAAACATGGGACAAAAAATCCATCCTACCGGCTTCCGTTTGGCCGTCAGCCGTAACTGGTCCAGCCGTTGGTACGCCAGCAACAAAGACTTCGCCGGCATGCTGGCTGAAGACATCAAGGTGCGTGAGTACCTCAAGGCCAAGCTCAAGAACGCCGCGGTTTCCCGCGTGCTGATCGAGCGTCCAGCCAAGAGCGCCCGCATCACCATCTTCTCGGCTCGTCCAGGTGTGGTGATCGGCAAAAAAGGCGAAGACATCGAGTTGCTCAAGAAAGAACTCGCAGCTCGCTTGGGCGTGCCAGTGGCCGTGAACATCGAAGAAGTGCGCAAGCCCGAAATCGATGCCCAACTGATCGCTGACAGCATCAC
>JANQXJ010000147.1 GCA_030729445.1 Limnohabitans sp.
GTGGTGCTCGGGCTTGAAGTCGTTGGGAAAGGCCACGCCTTTGCCTTCGGCCTGCGCTTGGCGCATGGCTTTGAGTTTTTCGCGGCGCTCGGCGATCAGTTGGTTTTCATCTTGTGCGGGAGCGGCGGGAGCGGATGGGGCAGTCGTGTCAGACATGGCGAGGTGCAGTGGGGACCGTGGCGCGTGGACGCCGCCCGATCCGGGGTTGTGGGGTGCGCGAGGGCGCAAAGCCCTCTATTTTATGAGTTTGTGGGGGGCTTTTGGCTGGGCGGTGGTGGCGTCGTGTCGGAAGGGGCCACCATGTCGCCCACCAGCTCGAGCCGCAGCAGCGGTTCTTGCAAGGCAAACAGCCGGTATTTCATCTGCAGCGGCAAGGGCAGCAGCTCGCTCCAGCGGTGGGACAACCAGCTGCAGTCCTGTAGACGCCAGGCCTCGGCCCAGTGGGGCACCACGCTGGCTTGTTCGCTCAGCTGGGTCAGGGCCTGGTGCATTTGCACCGACAGGTGCTGCAGGTCTTCGGGCACCTGCACCGCGGGCTCGGGCGGCAGGGGCTGTACGCGCCCCAGCCACAGGCCGTCGCTGCGCTGCTGCGTGGCCTCGATGCGGAATTTCTCCACGCCTCGGCACCAGACCATCACCAGGCCGGGCTGGGGCCGCTCGATGCGTTCGATCTGTACCCGTGTGCCCATGGCTTCAAACTGTTCGGCCGCTTGGCCGGGCCGGTGCACTTCGCGGCCCTGGGTGAGCGTGACCACGCCAAAGCCGGTGCCTTGGCGCTCGCATTCGCCAATCATCTGCAGGTAGCGCAGCTCAAACAATTGCAGAGGCAACAAAGCGCCCGGGAACAGCACGGTGCCCAGCGGGAACAGCGGCAATTCGGTCAGGGCTTGCGGGGAAGGGGTGTCGCGATCGGGCATCTGGGTATCATCGCATGAGCAGGAGAAAAACGATGTTGTTTCAGATGATGAGCTTGGTGTTGGACGTGGTGGCAGGCTTGGTTGCCGGCACTTGTTTGTTGCGTCTGTGGATGCAACGGCAGCGCATTTCATTTCACCAGCCCATTGGCCGCTTTGTGTTTGCCTTGACCGACTGGCTTGTGCTGCCTTTGCGCAAAGGCATTCCATCTTGGTCGGCATGGGATTTGTCCAGTCTGGCAGGGGCTTGGCTGGTCAAGTTGGTTCAGGTGGTGCTCTTGTGGTTGTTGTCGGGTGGCGCTGTGCCTTGGGCTATGCTGCCTTGGTTGAGCTTGCTGAGTTTGGCGCAACTGGTGGTGTCGGCCTTGAGTGCCTTGGTGTTGGTGTATGCGGTGATGTCTTGGATCAGCCCTGGCTCGCCCATGTACGACTTGGTGACGCGCCTTGCCGAACCGCTCTTGCGCCCTTTCAGGCGCGTGGTGCCGTTGATTGGCGGCATCGACTTGTCGGCGCTGGTGCTGTTGTTGGCCCTGCAAATGATGGGCATGGTGCTGATGGGCCTGCAGACCGGGGGCTTGCGCTGAGATTTTCGAGGACGCCCCATGCAAAAGGCCCTCTCACGAGGGCCTTTTTTGCGCTCAAACGGTTCAACTCACCGCATCGGCCGGTTGGCGCTGGAGCATGGCCAGTGTGCTGGCGATGGTTTTGCGCAGTTCGCGGCGGTCGCAGATGAAGTCCACCGCGCCTTTGGTTTGCAAGAATTCGGAACGCTGGAAGCCTTCAGGCAAGGTCACGCGCACCGTGCTTTCGATCACGCGGGGGCCTGCAAAGCCGATCAGGGCTTTGGGCTCGGCAATGACCACATCACCCAAGAAGGCAAAACCGGCCGACACGCCGCCCATGGTTGGGTCGGTCAGCACGCTGATGTAGGGCAGGCCTTTTTTGGCCAAACGGGTCAAGGCGGCATTGGTCTTGGCCATTTGCATGAGCGAGAGCAGGCCTTCTTGCATGCGGGCACCGCCCGTGGCGGTGAAGCACACAAACGGTACTTTTTGGGCGATGGCGGTTTCCACGCCGCGCACAAAACGCTCGCCCACGACCGAACCCATGGAGCCGCCCATGAAGTCAAATTCGAAGCAGGCGGCCACCAGGTTGATGCTGTGCACCGCACCGCCCATGACCACCAGGGCATCGGTCTCACCCGTGTTGTCCATGGCCTCTTTCAGGCGCTCGGGGTATTTGCGGCTGTCTTTGAACTTGAGCGGGTCCACCGGCACCACTTCCTGGCCGATTTCGTAGCGGCCTTCGCCATCCAAGAAGGCGTTCAGGCGGGCGCGGGCACCGATGCGCAGGTGGTGCGAGCAGCCGGGGCAAACGTTTTGGTTTTCTTCCAGGTCGGTTTTGTAGAGCACCGTTTCGCAGCTGGGGCATTTGACCCACAAGCCCTCGGGCACCGTGCGGCGATCGGCCGGGTCGGTGTGCTGGATCTTGGGGGGGAGCAGTTTTTCAAGCCAACTCATGAGGGGTTCTCCTTGTGCGGCAAATTATCGTTGAAACGGGCTGGGGCTCATTTCACATGGCGAAGGTGGCAAGGGCCTGATTCCGGGTGCCGGGTCAGGCCCCTGCGCTCAGGCGTCCAGCGCTTTCCGGATGCCCGAGAGAAACTCAGCGGCCACGTCGTTGATGCGGTCAGCAGGTGCGGCGTCGATCAGCTGAATCAAGCGCGAGCCGATCACCACCGCATCGGCCACCTTGCTGATCGCCTTGGCGGTTTGGGCGTCGCGAATGCCGAAACCCACGCCCACCGGCACGCTGACGTGCTGGCGAATGCGCGGCAGCATGGCTTCGACCGCGTCGGTGTCCAGCGTGCCCGAGCCAGTGACGCCCTTGAGCGACACGTAATACACATAGCCGCTGGCCACTTGAGCGACCTGTTGCATGCGTTCGTCGGTGCTGGTGGGGGCCAGCAAAAAGATCAGGTCCATGCTGTGGGCACGCAGTTTGGCGGCAAATTCCACGCATTCTTCTGGCGGGTAGTCCACGATCAGCACGCCGTCCACACCGGCAGCTGAGGCATCGCGAATAAAGCTGTCAGCGCCGTGTTTTTGGTCATAGCGCTCCACAGGGTTGGCGTAGCCCATCAGCACTACCGGAGTGGTGGTGTTGGTTTGGCGGAATTCGCGCACCATGGCCAGCACTTGCACGGTGCCAATGCCCAGCGCCAGGGCTTTGTCGCCCGCTTTTTGGATGACCGGGCCGTCGGCCGAGGGGTCGGAAAACGGCACCCCCAGCTCGATGATGTCGGCCCCGGCCTCTGCCATGGCATGCATCAGGGGCAAGGTGGTGGTTTTTTGGGGAAAGCCTGCCGTGACATACGGGATCAGGGCTTTGCGGCCCTGGGATTTCAGGGCGGAGAGGGTGGCGTCGATGCGGCTCATGTGGGGCTCTTACTTCACAAAGTTCACGGGCTGCTCGCCACCTTTGACCGATTGGCCTTGGCAGCTGGGGCGGCAATAAAAATCGGCGTTCGACAAATCGGCCACGGTGCCGATGTCCTTGTCGCCGCGACCCGACAGGTTGACCAGAATGCTTTGGTCTGGGCGCATGGTTTTGGCCAATTTCATGGCGTAGGCCACGGCGTGGCTCGATTCGAGGGCGGGGATGATGCCCTCGGTGCGGCACAGGTAGTGGAAGGCTTCCAGCGCTTCTTTGTCGGTGATGCCCACGTATTCGGCGCGGCCAATGTCCTTCAAGAAGGCATGCTCGGGGCCGACGCCGGGGTAATCCAGGCCCGCGCTCACACTGTGCGTTTCGGTGATTTGGCCGTTCTCGTCTTGCAGGATGTAAGTGCGGTTGCCGTGCAACACACCAGGCGTGCCCAGTTGCAAAGATGCCGAGTGCTTGCCCGTGTCCAGGCCCTCGCCTGCGGCTTCCACGCCGATCAGGCGGGTTTTATCGTGCGGGATGTAGGGGTAGAAGATGCCCATGGCATTGCTGCCACCGCCCACACAGGCGATCACGGCGTCGGGTTGCTGCTCGGCCATTTGGAGGGTCTTGAACATTTCGGGCATTTGCGTGAGGCACTCCTCGCCGATCACGCTTTGGAAGTCGCGCACCATCATGGGGTAGGGGTGGGGTCCCGCCACGGTGCCGATGATGTAGAAGGTGTTATCCACATTGGCCACCCAGTCGCGCATGGCTTCGTTCAGAGCGTCTTTGAGTGTTTTGCTGCCGGACTCCACGGGAACGACCGTGGCACCCAAGAGTTTCATGCGGTAAACGTTGGGGCTTTGGCGTTTGACGTCTTCAGCGCCCATGTAGACCACGCACTCCAAGCCGTAGCGGGCGCAGATGGTGGCGGTGGCCACGCCGTGCTGGCCTGCGCCCGTCTCGGCAATGATGCGCGGCTTGCCCATCCGCTTGGCGAGCATCGCTTGGCCGATGGTGTTGTTGATCTTGTGGGCGCCCGTGTGGTTCAGGTCTTCGCGCTTCAAGAAGATTTGTGCGCCGCCCATCTCGCGGCTCATGCGGGCCGCGTGGTAGACGGGTGAGGGGCGGCCCACAAAGTGCGCCAACTCCGACTTGAATTCGGCGATGAAGGCCGGGTCGTGCTGGTACTGGGCGTAGGCGGCTTTGAGCTCGTTGATGGCGTGGGTCAGGGTTTCGCTGACGAAACTGCCGCCATAGATGCCGAAATGGCCTTTGAGGTCGGGTTGTTGGTAATCGAACATGGTGCTTGCTCAGGTTAGGAACGGGCCGCTCGGTGTTTGCAGTGCTGAACGCTGCAATGGGGGATAAGGCCGGCCCGTGGAATGCTTTAAAGGGAGAGTGCGTTGTCTGCAGTGCGCACCGCTTGGACAAACTGCCGCATTTTGTCGGCATCTTTGAGGCCCTTGCCTGCTTCGATGCCGGAGCTCACGTCAACGGCCAGAGACAGGCCGTGCGTGCGCAGCGCCCGAATGCCATCGCCCACGTTTGCAGGTGTGAGTCCACCAGACAAAACGAGGTGAGCATTGACGTTTGGTGGCAGGAGTGACCAATGGAATGTTTTTCCGCCGCCGCCGTATCCGTCGACATGGGCGTCGAGCAAGAGGGCTTGGGCTGCGTGATAAAGGTTGGCAAATTCTAGCAAGTCGAAGTCATGGACCTCGGACAGGGGGATTCGGGCGGCTTTGAGGTGGGGGCGGCCTGTGCGCTGCGACATAACTTGGCAGAAGTCGGCCGACTCGTCGCCATGGAACTGCAGCAATGCGCCGGGCACGGCGGCGCAAGCGGCCTCGATGCGCTCAGGCGTTTCGTTGACGAAGAGCAGCACGGGCTGGACAAAAGCAGGCAACAGGCGAGCCAGCTCGGCCGCGCGTTCGATGCTCACGCTGCGTGGACTGGGCGGGTAGAGCACAAAACCAATGGCGTCGGCACCCAAGGCGCAGGCGGCCAGCACATCGGCCTCGCGGGTGAAGCCGCACATCTTGATGCGGGTGCGCTGCTGCGGGGCTGGGCTGGTGGATGTGTTGCTTGGGCTCATGGCAACCAATCAAAAGCAGGAGTGGTGTCGGGCAGGCCCCATTCGGGGCTGTAGATGGGCCCCGCAAAGTACAGCCCATCCGGAGAAAACGTGGGCGCTGCGGCGTCGCGGCTTTTGGCCAGCAGCACCTCACGCATCCAGTCGGGGGACTGGTTGCCTTGGCCGATCGTCACCAGGCAGCCCATGATGTTGCGGATCATGTGGTGCAAAAAGGCGTTGCCTTCGAACTCAAAGCGCCAATAAGCGCCATGCCGGGTGATGCGGATGTGCCGCAGCGTTTTGACAGGCGACAGCGCCTGGCAGCTGCTGGCCCGAAACGATGAAAAATCGTGCTCGCCCAGCAGATGCTGGCTGGCCTCGCGCATGGGGGCTTCGGACAGTGGACGGTACACCCAGCCCACGCGGCCCGCTTCCAAGCTGGGGCGCACGATCGAGTCCAGCACCACATAGATGTAACGCCTGCCGGTGGCGCTGGCGCGGCAATGGAAGGTCTCGGGCACAACTTGCGCCCATTGCACCGCGATGTCGGAGGGTAAATAGCGGTTGGTGCCACGTACCCAGGAATGGGTGTCGCGCTCCAGGGGAGTGTCAAAGTGCACCACTTGCATGAGGCCGTGTACGCCCGCATCGGTGCGGCCCGCGCACAAAGTGCTGACGCGGGGCACATCGCCAAATTGGGCCAGCGCTTTTTCGAGTTTGTCCTGAATCGTCAGGCCCGTGGCTTGACTTTGCCAGCCTTGGTAAGCCGTGCCCGAATAGCAAACACCCAGGGCCAGCCTCACCTGATTTGGCCGAGCATTTGAATGGCGCGGGCCTTGATGTCGCCATGGGTCAATGAAATCACCGACAGAATCAAGGCACGTGCGAGGTCTTTGTCACCCTTGGCAAGCAACTGAGCGGCCAAGTTGAGCTTGCTCAGCTCGGTATCGTCCACCGCGGGTGTCGTGTTGGGTGGCGTAACCTGAGCTGGTGCAACATCGTTGGCTGCTGGGGCCAGGGGCGAGGTCGTTGACGAGGGATGAAGGTTCAGATCGATCGCGCTCATTTGGACCGGGACACTCACAGGGCTGCGATCTGCTTGCATGACCGGTTCAGTGCTGGGGCTGGGAATGTCGTCGTAAGAGGGGGCGTAAGTGGTTTCGGGTTCAGCCGAATTTCTTCTCATCCAAAAAGCCACCAACAAAAGGGCCACCAATAAACCCGCAGCCCAACCCCACAGTTGTTTGTTTTCATTCAACTCTTGAAGGATCGAGCCTGATATCAAGGTTGCTGAAGATGGGTCTAGAGGTGAAGCGGAGGGCAAAGACGGTGCGGGCGCAGGCGAAACTGAAGCGAACGTGCTGTTGCTGGCGGTTGAATTTTGGGCCAGGGCTTCCAAATCTCTCAGGTTTTTGTTCAGGGCAGCAAGCTGGTCAGAAGTGTCTTTGGCTTCACGCTCGCTGGCCAGTTTGGCATCGGCCGCGTTGGCGCTCACGCTCGATTTGGACAAGGTCAATTTGTCTTGCTGCACGGGGGCGGGCGCAGACTTGTCGGACTCGGCGGTCACAGTGCCAGACATCGAGCGAGAATTTTTGGCGTCTACCAAAAGGGGGGATCCCGCCAATCGTCTGGCGTACTCAGCAAATTCTTTGGCTTGGGCAATAACGGTTTGCCGGGCTTGTTCGCGCGGAATTTCTGTGGCTTCATCAAGGTCTGGAATCCGCAGCACAGCGCCTGCCTTGACCAAGTTCACATTCCCTTGGATGAAGGCGTCCGGGTTGGCTTTGAGCATGGCCAACATCATTTGATCAAGGCTGGCTTTGCCGCCCAAATAGCGTATGGCCAGTCGGGAGGCTGTGTCGCCGGGTTTGACCCTGATGATCTTCTCGCCTGCTCCTAGCGCGAATTCGTTGACTTTGGGTTTGGCTTGGACCGCAGGCGTGCTGAGGTTAGAGCTTGTGGTGGCCTGGTTGTCAGCCTTTGTGGGGGTCGCTATTGGTGCTGGTGCATTGTCCACTGGCGCAAAGCGGTAAACAGGGATGTTTTTTGCATTCAGTTCAACGCTGGTTGCGTTGAGTGCGTTCACCGGGAGAGGGGGGTCGACCTTTGTGACAGGTACAGGCGGTGCAGGGATGGTCTGAACGATGGGGGGGACCGCAGCCAATTGTGGACTGATGACCGGTGCCGTTGCCGAACTGGGATTGGCAATTCTGTCGTTGACAGAGTTCAGCAACAAAGCATAGTTTTTGGTGAGCTTGCCGGTGGAGGTTTGGGCTTCCAGAATCAGGTCAATGAAGTTTTCCTGAATGGGCGCTCGCCCGTTCAAAGTGATGACCGGGGTACCGTTAGGCCGGTTTTGCAAGCTGGCTGTGACGCCGTTCAATGCCGGGTTGAATTCCATGCCCGCCTGGCTGAAGGCACCAGGGGACGCCAATTGGGCGCGGAGTGTCCGCAATTCTTCAGGCGAAGCTTGGGCGACCTCAATTTCAGCCCTTAGGGGCTCACCCATGCCCGAAAGGATCTGAAGCCGACCCAAGTCCAACGCGGCTGCGGGCAAAACCCATGCTGAAAAAACCAAAGCACCCAAGGCTTTCATCTTGTGATTTTTTGGCATTTGGCGTGTGGTTTGACCCATGGGTATCCCGGAAAACTGTTGTGGTTTCAATGGTGAATCAGGCATCCAAGAGGATGCGCAGCATGCGACGAAGCGGCTCGGCAGCGCCCCAAAGCAATTGATCACCAATGGTAAAGGCGCCAATATACTCTGGTCCCATGGCCAACTTTCGTACACGTCCCACAGGGATGGTCATGGTGCCGGTGACGGCCACAGGTGTCAAGTCTTTGATAGTCGCTTCGCGGGTGTTAGGAATCACTTTGACCCAATCATTGTCCGCTGCGATCATGGCTTCAAGGTCGGCCACAGGCACGTCTTTTTTGAGTTTGAAGGTCAAGGCCTGGCTGTGGCAGCGCATCGCGCCCACCCGCACGCAAAAGCCATCCACAGGAATCGCTGAAGTGCCAAAAGCCTCGCCCAGGCCCAAAATCTTGTTGGTTTCGGCCATGCCTTTCCACTCTTCTTTGGACATGCCGTTGCCCAGATCCTTGTCGATCCAAGGGATCAGCGAGCCGCCCAGTGGCACGCCAAAGTTGGTGGTCTCTGTAGCGGTCAGGGCGCGTTGTTTGGCTACAACCATCCGGTCAATTTCCAAAATGGCGCTCTTGGGGTCGTCCAGCAGGGCTTTGACTTCGGCGTTCAATGTGCCGTACTGGGTCAGCAGTTCGCGCATGTGTTGCGCACCGCCGCCCGAGGCCGCTTGGTAAGTCTGGGTGCTCATCCACTCGACCAGACCGGCTTTGTAGAGGGCGCCCACGCCCATCAACATGCACGAGACGGTGCAGTTGCCGCCCACCCAGTTCTTGCCGCCGTTGGCCATCGCGTTCTTGATCACGGGCATGTTGACCGGATCCAAGATGATGACCGCATCTTTTTCCATGCGCAGGGTCGACGCCGCGTCGATCCAGTGGCCGTTCCAGCCCGCTGCACGCAGTTTGGGAAAGACTTCGGAGGTGTACTCGCCACCTTGGGCGGTGATGATGATCTCGCAGCGCTTGAGCTGCTCGAGGTTGAAAGCGTCTTGCAGCGTGGTTTCGTTCTTGGCCATCGAGGGGGCTTTACCGCCCGCGTTCGATGTGGAGAAGAACAAGGGCTCGATCAGGTCAAAGTCTTTTTCCTGAATCATGCGGTCCATCAGAACCGAGCCGACCATGCCGCGCCAGCCGACCAAACCTACTAACTTGCTCATTTCAACGCCCTTTCAGTTTTTAAAACAGTGTTCGACCAGACTGTTTTCCCGGCTCGTCTGGCCGGGAGGGGCGCACGACGAACCAGGCCGGATCAGCCCTTAATGGTCGTGGTTTTTGTGGGAGTTGCACGCGCACCAGCAGCCACTGCAGCGGCAGTGATCAGGTTCAGGGTGAACAGGTGGGCGTGTAACATGGCCGAAATTGTAATAGATGCTGAGTGGGGCATGCCTTACAGCATGCCGTGTTGGCTTAACCCAACGCTTTGACCACCGCATCACCCATTTGTGCGGTGCCCACCTTGGTGGTGCCCTCGCTGTAAATGTCGCCCGTGCGCAGACCTTGGGCCAACACTTTTTGCACGGCCGCTTCGATGCGTTGGGCCGCTTCGGGCTGGTTCAGGCTAAAGCGCAGCATCATGGCGGCTGACAAGATGGTCGCCAGTGGGTTGGCCACACCTTTGCCCGCGATGTCGGGGGCGCTGCCGTGGCTGGGCTCGTACAGGCCTTGGTTTTTGGTGTTCAGGCTGGCCGAGGGCAGCATGCCGATCGAGCCCGTCAACATGGACGCTTCGTCGCTCAGGATGTCGCCAAACATGTTGCCGGTGACCACCACGTCAAAGCGCTTGGGTTCCTTGACCAGCTGCATCGCGGCGTTGTCCACATACATGTGGTCCAGCGCGATGTCGGGGTATTCTTTGCCGACTTCGGTGACCACGTCTTTCCAGAACTGGAAGGTCTCGAGCACGTTGGCTTTGTCCACGCTGGTCACGCGGCCTTCGGTGCCAGCGGCTTTGCGCTTGCGGGCGGCCTGGAAGGCCACGTGCGCGATGCGCTCGATCTCGGGCTTGGAGTAGCGCATGGTGTCGAAGGCTTCTTCGGCGCCGGGGAAGTGGCCATCGGTCGCGATGCGGCGACCGCGTGGCTGGCCAAAGTAGATGTCGCCCGTGAGCTCGCGGATGATCAGGATGTCCAGGCCCGAGATCAGCTCGGGCTTGAGGCTGGACGCGCCCACCAATTGTTCGTAGCAAATCGCAGGGCGGAAGTTGGCGAACAGACCCATGTTTTTGCGCAGGCCCAAAATGGCTTGCTCGGGGCGCAGGGGCCGGTCGAGCTTGTCGTATTTCCAGTCGCCCACCGCGCCAAACAGCACAGCGTCAGACGCCATGGCCAGCTTGAGTGTGGCTTCGGGCAGGGGATGGCCAAAAGCGTCATAAGCGGCGCCACCGACCAAGGCGGTTTCCATCTCGAACTTCAGGTCGAGCGTGTTCAGGACTTTGACGGCTTCAGCGACGATTTCGGTGCCGATGCCATCACCGGGGAGGACTGCGATTTTCATGGGGATTCTCGTGTTTTTTATGCGTTAACAGCGGTGTGGGCCAACCACGGTTTGGTGGCCAAGCGCTCGGCTTCATAGGCCTTGATCTTGTCGGCATGGCGCAGGGTCAGGCCAATGTCATCCAAGCCATTGAGCAGGCAGTACTTGCGGAAGGCCTGCACCTCGAACGGGATTTCTTCGCCTTGGGGGCGCACCACCACTTGGCGTTCCAGGTCCACCGTCAGTTCGTAGCCGGGGAAGGCCGCGACTTCGTCGAACAGCTGAGCCACCACAGCTTCGGGCAGCACGATGGGCAGCAGGCCATTTTTGAAGCAGTTGTTGAAAAAGATGTCGGCAAAGCTGGGCGCGATCACGCAGCGAAAGCCGTATTGGTCGATGGCCCAGGGGGCGTGTTCGCGGCTGGAGCCGCAGCCGAAGTTCTTGCGTGCCAGCAGCACAGATGCGCCTTTGTAGCGCGGCTGGTTGAGCACGAAGTCGGGGTTGGGCTTGCGGGCGGACTCGGGCACGCCGGGCTCACCCTTGTCGAGGTAGCGCCATTCGTCGAACAGGTTGGGGCCAAAGCCTGTTTTGCGGATCGACTTGAGGAACTGCTTGGGGATGATGGCGTCGGTGTCCACGTTGGCGCGGTCCATCGGGGCCACGATGCCTTTGAGGAGGGTGAATTTTTGCATGTTGTGTTTCCTCGATCGCTTCAGGCGAATTTGCGCACGTCAACAAAGTGGCCATGCACGGCCGCAGCAGCGGCCATGGCAGGGCTGACCAAGTGGGTGCGGCCACCCGCGCCTTGACGGCCTTCGAAGTTGCGGTTGCTTGTCGAGGCGCAACGCTCGCCGGGCTCCAAGCGGTCGGCGTTCATGGCCAGGCACATGGAACAGCCGGGTTCGCGCCACTCAAAACCTGCGGCCTTGAAGATTTCATGCAGGCCTTCGGCTTCGGCTTGTGCCTTGACCAGACCCGAGCCGGGCACGACCATGGCCAGCTTGACGTTCTTGGCCACTTTTTGGCCGAGCTTTTTGACGACAGCCGCAGCTTCGCGCATGTCTTCGATGCGGCTGTTGGTGCACGAGCCAATGAAGACCTTGTCGATGGTGATGTCGGCCAGTGCCTTGCCGGGCTGCAAACCCATGTAAGTCAGTGCACGCTCAATGGCGTCGCGCTTGACGTCGTCTTTTTCCTTGTCAGGATCGGGCGTGTGGCCGTCGATGCCCAGCACCATTTCGGGCGAGGTGCCCCAGGTGACTTGCGGCACGATGGTGCTGGCGTCCAGTTCCACCACGGCGTCAAAGTGCGCTCCGGGGTCAGACTGCAAGGTCTTCCAGTAGGCCACGGCGTGGTCCCACTCCACACCCGTGGGCGAGAGCAAACGGCCTTTGACGTACTCGATGGTTTTTTCGTCCACCGCCACCAGGCCTGCGCGTGCGCCGCCTTCGATGGCCATGTTGCAGACCGTCATGCGGCCTTCCATGGACAGACTGCGGATGGCCGAGCCTGCGAATTCGATGGTGTAGCCGGTACCGCCCGCGGTGCCGATCTTGCCGATGATGGCCAGCACAATGTCTTTGCCCGTCACGCCTTTGGCCAGCGTGCCCTCGACCTTGATGAGCATGTTCTTGGCTTTTTTGGCCAAGAGAGTTTGGGTGGCCATGACGTGCTCGACCTCGGAGGTGCCGATGCCGTGGGCCAGTGCGCCGAATGCGCCGTGGGTGGAGGTGTGTGAATCGCCGCAGACCACGGTCATGCCGGGCAAGGTGGCACCGTTTTCAGGGCCAATGACGTGCACGATGCCTTGGCGCTTGGACATGAAGGGGAAAAAGGCGGCTGCGCCGTATTCCTTGATGTTGGCGTCCAGCGTGGTGATTTGTTCTTTGCTGATCGGGTCGGTGATGCCGTCGTAGCCCAGTTCCCAGCCGGTGGTGGGGGTGTTGTGGTCGGCGGTGGCCACGATGGAGCTGACGCGCCAGACTTTGCGACCGGCTTGGCGCAGGCCTTCAAAGGCTTGGGGGCTGGTGACTTCGTGCACCAGATGGCGGTCGATGTACAAGACGGACGTGCCGTCTTCTTCGGTGTGGACAACGTGTTCGTCCCAGATCTTGTCGTAAAGCGTGCGTGCCATGGAGCTTCCTTGCTGTGCAACCGAACATTTTATGCGGATACCTGAAGGCCAAGCTGACACCAATGGGAGCGCAGGGACCGGATGATGCCCGTTTTCGGGCACCGCTTACAGTTCTTCCACGCGCCGGGGGGGGTAGCTGTCCCAGGACTGGCAGCCCGGGCAATGCCAAAAGTGCTCTTTGGCCTCAAAGCCGCAAGCCGCGCAGCGGTAACGGGCCAAAGGTTTGGTGGCGTTTTCCAGCGTTTTTTGCACGGGTGCAGGCAATTCGCCGACTTCATTTTTGGCCCCGTTCAGCCAGCGACTGGCGGCCATCAGAGAGGGGTGGTTTTGCAAATGGTCGAGGTAGCGCTGCAGGGCGCTGGCATCGCTGGTGTCGGCAGAGGGCGTGAGATGGGCTTCGAGCGTCGTGATCGCGTCCAACACGTCGATGCAAGGCTGGCGCTGGTAATGGGCTTTTAACAAATCGCAGGCCTGGGTTGCCATGTCGCAGGCAAGGGCCGCTTGCGCGTAGCTGCCAGCGGCCAAAGGGGCAGCCATGTCGTTGTGCTTGAAAAAGCCCGACAAAGTCTCGTAGGCCGCTGTGGCCAGGCCTTGGCTCAACTGCAATTGCCCCAACAACAGGCGCGGCCTGGCCGCACTGGGGTGGGCCTGCAGGGCTTGCGCCAACAATTCGAGTGCTTTGGCGCTGTCACCCTTTTGCACCGCTTCTCGGGCTTGCTCGCATTGGTAATGCGCCAGTCGGATGCCAAAGTCGGCCTCGCCGGATTTTTCGAGCAAGCGGGCCACCGCAGCAGCTTCGGGCCACTCGCGAGAGCGCTCGTAAATGGCCATGCGGGCCAGTCGGGCTTGGCCTTCATAGGAGGTGCCTTCAAGCTTGCGCAGCGCTTCCTCGGCGCGGTCCAGCAAACCCGCTTTCAAATAATCGAGTGCCAGACCGTGTTGTGCCCTTTGCCGGTCGGCGTGGCTGATGTCGGCACGCGAGAGAAGGTGTTCATGGACCCGCACCGCCCGGTCATATTCGCCCCGGCGGCGGAACAAATTGCCCAGAGCAAAGTGCAACTCGGAGGTGTCCGGGTCGTTTTGGACCGCTTCGATGAAGGCATCAATGGCTTGGTCTTGTTGCTCGTTGAGTAGGTGGTTCAGGCCTTTGAAATAGGCGCGGGGCGCCTGCCGGTTGGCGATGCGCATCTGGCGCAAATCTAGGCGAGACGCGATCCAGCCCAAGGCGAAGGCCGTGGGCAGGCCCAGCAAAATCCAGGTCAGGTCAAGCTCCATGAGTCACCTCGGGCGTGGGTGCGGGGGGAGTCGTGGGTGGGGGCGGGTTATTTTTCTTGACGGCTTGACGCTCGCGCCACCAGCGCGGCACCATGCCCAGCACACCCACCACCACACCCAGCGTGAAGGCAGACAGCACCACCAGCACCGTGGGGGCAGACCAGTAGGTGCTGAAAAAGAAGTTCACACGGGTTTCTTGCTGGTTATTCAGCGCAAAAGCAAACAGGGTGAAAAAAACAGCAGCTTTCAGCAACCACTGAAGCAGCCAGAGCAGGCGTTTCATGAATGGACCTCGGTAGCTGGAACCATTCTAAAGGCCCACGCGAAAGAGTCCGTAGTGAGCCGGTGGATGTGCGCGCAGGCGTCAGCCATGCAGGTCATTTTGGTGCGTTTTCAGCGCTTTGGGTTTGAGCCAGGGTACCTGCATCGACAGCTTCTCGCAGCGCTTTGCCGGGCTTGAAATGGGGTACGCGCTTTTCAGGAATCTGAACGCTCTCACCGGAGCGTGGGTTGCGGCCCACACGGGGGGGGCGGCGGTTGATGGAAAAGCTGCCAAAGCCGCGAATCTCGATGCGGTGCCCTTTGACCAGCGCGTCGCTCATGGCGTCGAGCACCGTTTTGACGGCCAACTCGGCGTCACGGTGGGTCAATTGCGCGAAGCGGGCGGCGAGTTCTTCAACCAGATCGGAGCGGGTCATGGGTGCAATTCTTTGTTTCAGTCACTTGCCGGTGCCAGGCACCGACCTGAAAAAAGCCTGCCCCCATCACAGGGGCAGGCTTTTCAGACAACGGACGTCATCAGATCACGAGGATCAGTTGTTGTCGAGCTTGGCACGCAACAAGGCGCCCAGGCTGGTGGTGCCAGCGTTTTCGGTCTTGGCTTGCTGCGACAGAGAAGCCATGGCTTCTTGCTGGTCAGCTTGGTCTTTGGCCTTGATCGACAACTGGATGTTGCGGGTCTTGCGGTCCACGTTCACCACAACTGCGGTGACTTCGTCGCCGACTTTCAGCACATGGCTGGCGTCTTCTACGCGGTCACGCGAGATTTCGGACACGCGCAGGTAACCCACGATGTCTTCGCCCAGGTCGATTTCAGCGCCCTTGGCATCCACGGTCTTGACCTTACCGGTGACGATTTGGCCTTTGTCGTTGATGGAGGTGAAGGTGGTGAAAGGATCGGAGTCGAGCTGTTTGATGCCCAAGCTGATGCGCTCGCGGTCCACGTCCACAGCCAAGACCAAAGCCTCGACTTCTTGACCCTTCTTGAATTCGCGCACGGCGTTTTCGCCGGTTTCGTTCCAAGACAGGTCAGACAGGTGCACCAAGCCGTCGATGCCGGCAGCCAAGCCCACGAACACGCCGAAGTCGGTGATCGACTTGATCGGGCCCTTCACGCGGTCGCCGCGCTTGGTGTTCTGAGCAAACTCTTGCCATGGGTTGGCACGGCACTGCTTCATGCCCAAGCTGATGCGGCGCTTGTCTTCGTCGATCTCGAGGACCATGACTTCGACTTCGTCACCCAAAGCAACGATCTTGGAAGGAGCCACGTTCTTGTTGGTCCAGTCCATTTCAGACACGTGCACCAAGCCTTCGATGCCTGGCTCGAGTTCCACAAACGCGCCGTAGTCGGCGATGTTGGTGATCTTGCCGAACATGCGGGTGCTTTGTGGGTAGCGGCGGTTCACGCCCATCCATGGGTCGTCGCCCATTTGCTTCAGACCCAAGGACACGCGGTTCTTTTCGGTGTCGAACTTGAGGATCTTGGCAGTGATTTCCTGACCAGCAGTGACCACTTCGGAAGGGTGACGGACACGGCGCCATGCCATGTCGGTGATGTGCAGCAAGCCGTCGATGCCGCCCAGGTCCACGAATGCACCGTATTCGGTGATGTTCTTGACCACACCGTGAACGATGGAGCCTTCGCGCAATGTTTCCATCAGCTTGGCGCGCTCTTCGCCCATAGAGGCTTCCACCACAGCGCGGCGTGACAACACGACGTTGTTGCGTTTGCGGTCGAGTTTGATGACCTTGAATTCCAGGGTCTTGTTCTCATAGGGAGACAGGTCTTTGGTAGGACGTGTGTCGACCAAAGAGCCGGGCAAGAAAGCGCGGATGCCGTTGACCAAAACAGTCAGACCACCCTTGACTTTGCCGCTGGTCACGCCAGTGACGAATTCGCCGGATTCGAGGGCTTTTTCGAGGGACATCCACGAAGCCAAACGCTTGGCGGTGTCGCGCGACAAGATGGTGTCGCCGTAGCCGTTTTCGATGGAGCCAATGGCCACGGAGACAAAGTCGCCGACCTGGACTTCGACTTCACCCTGGTCGTTCTTGAACTCTTCGAGGGGAACATACGACTCGGACTTGAGACCGGCGTTGACGACCACGAAGTTGTGTTCGATGCGCACCACTTCAGCGGTGATGACTTCACCAGGGCGCATTTCGGTACGTTGCAGGGATTCCTCAAAGAGGGCGGCAAAAGATTCAGACATGTGATTTCCTCATCCACGGGTGCAGGACTGACGAGCGCGACATGCGTCGTTTCCAGGAGCTGACTGTGGCGATTGGTTTGCGGTGTGAACCGCGGTTGGTTTTAAAAAACCACCTGGCCAGTGTGCAAGCTGCACGAGGAGAGCCGGGTGGAACTTCAGGTTAGCCCATAAAACATGGGCTGGGGTGGCCGTTGTCAGTGGGTCAACTTCTGTCGATCAACCGAAAACCTGCCGGCTTTGCCACCAGACCATCACCTGTTCCACCGAGGTTTCGATGGTCAAGGACGAGTTGTCCAGTTGCAAGGCATCTTGTGCGGGCTTGAGTGGCGCGACGCTGCGGGACATGTCCCGTGCATCACGTGCTTCCAAGTCAGCGCGAAGAGCGTCGATATTAGCCGAAAAACCCTTAGAAATCAATTGCTTATGGCGTCTTTCGGCCCGTTTGGCGGCGCTGGCGGTCAAAAATACCTTCAACGGGGCGTTCGGGAAGATCACGGTGCCCATGTCGCGGCCGTCTGCCAGCAGACCGGGCAGGCGCTGAAAGCTTTGCTGCAGATCGACCAGCGCATCGCGCACAGCGGGCAAGACCGACACTTTGGACGCGTTCATGCCACCTTGTTCGCTGCGGATCGCATCGGTCACGTCAACGTTGTTCAGCAGGACCTGCTCGCCTTCAAAGTGCACGGGCAGACTGCGGGCCAATTTTGCAATCGCAGCTTCATCGGTGGCTTCCAAGGTCAGGCCCGCTTGCAAAGCGGCATGGGCGGTCACGCGGTAGAGCGCGCCCGAGTCCAGGTAGTGGTAACCCAACTGCGCCGCCACGCGGCTGGCCAGCGTGCCTTTGCCCGAGGCTGTGGGGCCGTCGATGCAGATAACCGGGATGTTGGTGGCTGCCGTGTGCGCCACCGAGAACAGGGCCTCGAAGTAGTCGGGGAAGGTCTTGGCGACGCACTTGGGGTCTTCGATGCGCACCGGGACTTGGTCGGCGTTGAAGGCCGCCAGCGAGAAGCACATGGCCACACGGTGGTCGTCGTAGGTGTGGATGCTGGCGCGTTGCCACTGGCCGTGGGGCAAGGGGTGGATGGTGATCCAGTCCGGGCCTTCTTCCACAGTAGCCCCAAGCTTGCGGCTTTCGTTGGCCATGGCCGTAATGCGGTCGGTTTCTTTCACGCGCCAGCTGGCGATGTTGCGCAGCGTCGTTGGGCCGTCGGCATACAGCGCCATCACGGCCAGCGTCATGGCGGCGTCGGGGATGTGGTTGCAGTCGAGCGTGATGCCTTTGAGCGGCCACGAACCGCGCTGGATTTCGAGCCAGTTGGGGCCGCTGGTGATTTGGGCACCCATTTGGGCTGCAGCGTCCATGAAGCGGATGTCGCCTTGGATGGAGTCGGCTCCCACGCCTTGAATGCGGATGCCCTTGCCTTGCGCGATGGCCCCGAGTGCGATGAAGTAGCTGGCCGAAGACGCATCGGCTTCGACGTGGATCGTGCCGGGCGACTGGTAACGGCTGCCCGCCGGGATGACAAAGCGTTCCCAGCCTTGGCGCTCCACGGCAATGCCGTAGCGTGCCAGCAGGTTGAGCGTGATTTCGATGTAAGGCTTGCTGATGAGCTCGCCCACCACCTCGATGGTGATGGCGCGGTCCTGCGCAGCCAAGGGCAGGGCCATCAGCAAGGCGGTGAGGAATTGGCTGGATACATCGCCACGAACGGGGATGGGTTTGTCCAGTTGGAGCGAAGGCTGGCGCACGCGCAGCGGTGGGTAGCCCTCGTTGCCAAGATAGTCGATGGCGCAACCCAACTCGCGCAGGGCGTCCACGAGGTCGCCAATCGGGCGCTCGTGCATGCGGGGCACGCCTTTGAGCGTGAAGTCGCCGCCTTGCACCGCCAACGCAGCGGTGAGCGGGCGCATGGCGGTGCCTGCGTTGCCCATGAAAAACTCAATCGCCTCAGTCGGCCATTCGCTGCCGCCCAGGCCGGTGATGGTCACCGTGGTGCCTGCCACTTCGACTCCACAGCCCAGTTGGCGCAGCGCGGCCAGCATCACGCGGGTGTCGTCCGAGTCCAGCAGGTCGTGGACCACGGTGGTGCCTTGGCACAGTGCCGAGAGCAGCAGCACGCGGTTGGAGATGCTTTTGGAGCCGGGCAGGGTGACGGTGCCGGACGCGCCTTGCAGCGCGGGGAGGTCAAGGAAGGCGGTGGAGAACATGGGGTCAGTCTTCAGAGGCTTTGTTGCAAGCGTTGCCCGCTTGCAGCGTCCAGGCCGAGCGCACATCGCTGGCTTGTTGAATCAGCTGCTGCAGCGCGGCGGTGTCGCCTTGCTTCAAGGTGTTTTCAAATTGATCAAGCGCCGCGCGAAAGTGCGCCATCTGCGTGAGCACTTCTGCCTGGTTGGCGCTGAGGATGTCACGCCAGACCGAGGCGTCAGATGCTGCGATGCGAGAAAAGTCCCGAAAGCCTGGGCCTGCCATCTCCAAAAACGAAGCGCCTTGGGGCTGAGCCGTGAGCGCATTGACAGCCGCAAAAGCCAAGAGGTGAGGCAGGTGGCTGACGGCCGCAAAAGTGGCGTCATGCGCCTCGGGGGTCATATGACTCACATGGCTACCGATGGCGGTCCACACCTCGCTCGCCGTTTTAATTTGGCGGATGCTGTTTTGCGGCAGGGGCGTGAGGATGGTGCGTCTGTCTTGGTAGAGCGAACCCTCTGCGTGTTCGATGCCTGCCACCTCTTTGCCCGCAATCGGGTGTGCGGGCACAAAGCAGTTCAGGCGCTCGCCCAAAGCGGCCTGGGCCGCAGCGATCACGTCACATTTGGTGGAGCCTACATCCATCAGCAAAGCGTTGGCAGACAGGACATCCCGCATCGCGGCAAAGCTGGCGTGCATGGCGCCCACGGGTACGGCCAGCAAGACCAAATCGGCACCTTGCACGGCATCGGCCACGCTGGCGCAGGCTTGGTCGATGACACTCAGCTGAACGGCGCGTTGGCGTGTTTTTTCGGAGGCGCTGAAACCGGTGATGTGCTGCACCAAGCCCGCTTGGCGCAGGGCGAGCGCAAACGAGCCGCCCATCAGGCCGCAGCCAATCAGGGCCAGACGTTCAAATTTCACCGCGCCCTCACTCAGGCACGGGGTAGGAACCCAGCACCTTGTAGAACGCGCACAGGCCTTGCAACTCTTGCAGGGCTGCGGCCACATGCGGCTCGCTGATGTGGCCTTGCAGGTCGATGTAGAAGTAATACTCCCACTGACCGGATTTGGCGGGGCGGGACTCAAAACGCGTCATGGACACGCCGTTGTTTTTGAGTGGCACCAACAAGTCGTGCACCGCACCGGGGCGGTTGGGCACCGACACCACGAGGCTGGTGCAGTCCTTACCCGAGGCTGGCGGCGTGGCCAGGGTTTGGGGCAAAGTGATCACAGCAAAACGCGTGCGGTTGAAAGCCTCGTCCTGGATGGCATGGTGCACGATGTGCAGGCCAAACTGGCTGGCGGCGCGTTCGCTGGCCAGTGCTGCCCAGGCCGGGTTGGTGGCCGCTAAGCGAGCGCCTTCGGCGTTGCTCGACACGGCGCGGCGCTCCACATGCGGCAGGTGCTTGGACAACCAGCCCTGGCACTGGGCCAGCGCTTGGGGGTGGGCCATCACGACCTCGATGCCCGCGTCGGAGTTGAGTTGGCGCAGCAAATTGAAGCGCACCTGCAGGCTGACTTCACCCACCACATGCACGGGCGAGCGCAAGAACAAATCGAGCGAGCGTGCGACCACGCCTTCGGTGGAGTTTTCCATCCCGACCACGCCATATTGGGCGGTGCCCGCAGCGGTGGCGTGGAAGACTTCGTCGAAGTTGGCGCAGTAAATCAGGTTGGCAGCGCTGCCAAAGAACTCGATGGCCGCTTGTTCGCAAAATGTGCCTTGGGGCCCAAGCACCGCCACGCGTTGCGGCGCTTCGAGCGCAAGGCACGCCGACATGATCTCGCGCCAGATGGAGGCGACGTGTTCGTTTTTGAGTGGTCCTGGGTTGGCGCTGGTGATCTTGTCGATGACTTGCGCCACGCGGTCGGGGCGGAAGAAGGGTGAGCCTTCGGCACGTTTGATCTCGCCCACTTGTTCGGCCACATGGGCACGTTGGTTCAGCAGGCTCAGCAGTTGTTTGTCCAGCGCGTCGATTTGCACACGCAAAGCGCCCAAGGCGTCCGACTGAATGGGTTGTTTGCTCATGGTGTGAATTTCAAGTTTGCAAGAAAGACTGCCGCGCTTCGCTCGCAGTGACAGTAAAAAAGACGGTCATGCCCAGACAAGAGGTTTGCGTCAGTTCGAGGGCTGGAGCCCGGTCAAGAGTTGGAGACAGTTCGAGTGTTAGGGCTGCCGAGTCTGGGCCGCTGTGGCATGAAAAATGATTCGTCATTGCGAGGAGCGAAGCGACGCGGCAATCCATGGCATCAGGCACCGCGAGATTCAAATTCACGCATATAGGCCACCAGTGCCTGCACGCC
>JANQXJ010000148.1 GCA_030729445.1 Limnohabitans sp.
TGGGCGAAGCCTTTGCCGTGGGGCTGGTGGGTTTGATTGGTGTGGGCAGTTTGGTGGGGCGCTTTGCCATTGGCCTTTTGGCCGATCGGCTGGGCCGGGCACAAACCCTGGTGCTGATGCAGCTGTCCATGGGCGCTTCGTATGTGCTGTGGGGTGCAGCGGGCGGTCAGGCCATGTTGGTGTTGTTTGCGCTGTGGTTTGGCCTGAGTTATGGCTCCATCGTCTCGCTTTTGCCCGCCATTTGCATGGACTACTTCGGCGGAAAATCGGTCGCCAGTGTGGTGGGCACGCTCTACAGTGGCGCGGCTGTGGGCAATTTGTTAGGCCCCGTATTGGCCGGTGCGGTGTTTGACCACAGTGGGCACTATCTGGGCGTGATGGTGGTGTGCGGCGTGCTGTCGCTCATGGCCACCTGGGCCTCTCGGCAAATGAAACGCTGCGGCCAAGCGCGGTATTGATTCTTGAGAAAGAAACACCTGATGCACAACGATTTGCACGCGCTGCGGCGCATCCTCAAAAGTTGCACCACCATCGCCGTGGTGGGCTTGTCGGCCGAGTGGCACCGGCCCAGCTATTTCGCGGCCAAGTACATGCAGTCACACGGTTTCAAGATCGTGCCGGTCAACCCGCGTTATGCGGGCAGCGAAATCCTCGGTGAAGCTTGCTATGCCAGCCTGAGCGACATCCCTTTCAAGGTGGACATGGTCGATGTGTTTCGCCGCAGCGAAGACGTGCTGCCGATTGCCGAGCAAGCGGTGCACATCGGTGCGAAGTGCCTGTGGCAGCAGCTGGGCGTGGCCAACCCCGAAGCCGACGCCCTGGCCCGGCAGGCGGGTTTGGATTCGGTGAACAACCGCTGCGTGAAGATCGAACACGCCCGGCTGTTTGGTGGCCTGAACTGGGTGGGTGTGAACACCGGCATCATCTCGGCACGTCGTTTGGTGTGAGGGCTGTTTGTCTTTACCCATGTCCTTTTGAAAACCCACTGTCAACCCGAACACCATGACCGACCGCCAATTTCACCCCGAGACCCTGGCCATCCACGCCGGGCAAATTCCCGATGCAGCCACGGGCGCACGCGCCCTGCCCATCTACCAAACCAGCAGCTTTGTGTTTGACAGCGCCGAGCACGCGGCCTCGCTCTTTAACCTGCAGACCTTTGGCAATGTGTACTCACGCCTGAGCAACCCCACGGTGGCGGTGCTCGAAGAGCGTGTCGCCGCGCTCGAAGGCGGACGCGCAGCCGTGGCCAGTGCCTCGGGCATGGCGGCCGAAACCATGGCGCTGATGACCATCTTGCAATCGGGCGACCATGTGGTGGCCGCCGGGGCCTTGTACGGTGGCTCGGTCACCCTGCTGGCCGTGAGCCTGGCCAAATTCGGCATCGAGACCACCTTTGTGGATGCGACAAAGCCCGAAGCCTTTGCCGCTGCCATGCGCCCCAACACCCGTGCGGTGTATGCCGAGAGCTTGGGCAACCCGAGCATGGTGGTGCTGGACATCGCCGCCGTGGCCGAGGTGGCCCATGCGCACGGCGTGCCGCTCATCATCGACAACACCGTACCCAGCCCGCTGCTGTGCAACCCCCTGGCGCTGGGGGCCGACATCGTGGTGCATTCGGCCACCAAATACCTGGCAGGCCACGGCACCACGCTGGGTGGCGTGGTGGTGGAGGGCGGCAAATTCCCTTGGGACAACGGCAAGTTCCCCGGCATGACCGAGCCTTCGCAGGGCTACCACGGCGTGAAGTTTTACGAGACCTTTGGCGACTTTGGCTTTGCCATGCGCTGCCGCATGGAAAGCCTGCGCGTGTTTGGCGCATCGCTCAGCCCCATGAGCGCCTGGCAAATTTTGCAAGGCGTCGAGACGCTGCCGCTGCGCATGCAAAAGCACTGCGACAACGCTTTGGGCGTGGCCAAGTTTTTGCAGGCTGATGCGCGTGTGGCTTGGGTCAACTACCCCGGTTTGCCCGAGCACCCACAACACGCCCTGATGCAGCGCCAAATGCGTGGTGCCTCAGGCTTGCTGTCGTTTGGCGTGAAGGGCGGCTTGGCTCAGGGCGTGAAGTTCATTGAGTCGGCTCAGTTTATGAGCCACTTGGTCAACATCGGCGACACCCGCACCCTGATCAGCCATCCGGCCAGCACCACGCACCGCCAGCTCGACGAAGCCCAGCAACTGGCCGCAGGCGTGCCGCCCGACATGGTGCGCATCTCAGTCGGCCTGGAAAATCTGGACGACATCTTGTGGGACATTGACCAGGCGCTGGACAAGGCCAGCCGCTGAGCGCGCTGGGTCGTTTCAAGAAGTTCTGTCCAAAAAAGGCAGCACCTGCGCCAGCAGGGCGTGGGGGGCTTCTTCCGCGATGTAGTGACCACAAGGCAGGGCCTGGCCCGAGACCTGTTCGGCCACTTTTTGCCATTCCTTGAGCGGCTCGAAACAGCGCTGCACCACCCCTTGCTCACCCCACAGCACCTTCAAGGGCATTTGCAGCCGCCGCCCTTGCGCGATGTCATCCCGGTCGTGTTGCAAGTCGATGCCCGCCGAGGCGCGATAGTCTTCGCACAGGCCATGCGCTGCGCCCGGCAGGGCCAGGCAGCGCTGGTACTCGGCCAAGGCCCGCGCATCAAAAGGGGCCAGCCCCGCGCTGCGGTTGCCCATGACGTCGGTGACATAGCCCGCTGGGTCGGCTTGAATCAGGCGCTCGGGCAAGGGTCGCGGCTGGATCAAAAAGAACCAGTGCCAGTAGGCGCGTGCAAAGGCTTCGGAGGTCTGTTCGTACATGGCCAAGGTGGGCGCGATGTCGAGCAAGACCATCTGGCGCACTGCCTGCGGGTGGTCCATGCCCAGCCGGTGCGCCACGCGGGCACCCCGATCGTGCGCCAGCACCGCAAAGCGCGCAAAGCCCAGTTGCTGCATCAGATCGATCTGGTCTTGCGCCAGGCTGCGTTTGGCATACGCCAAGTGGTCAGGCCCGCCCTCGGGTTTGGACGAGTCGCCATAACCGCGCAAATCGGCCGCCACCACGGTGAAGTGCTGCGCGAGCGTGGGGGCCACCTTGTGCCAAATGGCCAGGGTCTGTGGATGCCCGTGCAGCAGCAGCAAACCCGGGCCTTGCCCACCCACCATGGCTGAAATCTGCAAGCCTTTGGCGACCTCGATCTGGTGGTGGGTGAAACCGGGAAACAGGGGCAAGGCTGGGTGATTCATAGGGGGCGGCGTGTCTGAGTGGTCATTATTGCCCTGCAAGGCCAGCGCCACTGTGACCTTTGAGACCCGTTCTGGCCCCCAACTGGCCAAGGCCAAGCGCTTAAACTCTTCACTTTGATCCCCCAATACAAGGAAGACCCATGGGCGCGCAGTGGAAAGCAAAAGGCAAAGCACAGGCAGCAGACGCACGAGGCAAGCTGTTTGGTCGACTGGCCAAGGACATCATGATTGCCGCCCGCAACGGCGCAGACCCGGCCGCCAACTCGCGCCTGCGCTTGGTGGTCGAGCAGGCACGCAAAGTGTCCATGCCCAAAGAAACGCTGGAACGCGCCATCAAAAAGGGCGCAGGTCTTTTGGGTGACGCCGTGAGCTTTGACCGCGTGATTTACGAAGGTTTCGCGCCGCACCAAGTGCCGGTGATGATCGAGGTGCTGACCGACAACGTGAACCGCAGCGCATCCGAAATGCGCGTGCTGTTTCGCAAGGGCCAGCAAGGCACCTCGGGCTCGGTGTCGTGGGACTTTGACCATGTGGGGTTCATCGAGGCCGAGCCTGCCCAAGCGGGTGCGGACGCCGAACTGGCCGCCATCGAAGCCGGTGCGCAAGACTTTGAACCCGCCGACGAAGACGGCGTGACCGTGTTCATCACCGAAGCCACCGACCTGGACTTGGTCAGCCGCGCCCTGCCCGAACACGGCTTCACTGTGGTGTCGGCCAAGCTGGGCTACAAACCCAAGAACCCGGTCGACCCGGCCAACCTGAGCGCCGAACAGCTCGAAGAAGTCGAAGCCTTTTTGGG
>JANQXJ010000149.1 GCA_030729445.1 Limnohabitans sp.
TTGGTGCCCAGCCACTGCATCTGCGTCTTGCACCCCGAAGTGTCCACGCCCGTGGGCATGTGTTTGCTGATGGCCGACATCGAGCCCCTCAAACCCAGCAACACCGGCTGGCTGATCGCCGATGTGGTGCCCGACACCTTTGCCTTTGGCTGGGCCCGCACCGAGGTGGACCCGGCCTTGCTGGCGCTGCTGGCCGATCCGCAGTGGCAGCCGTATGTGGTGTTTCCGGGCGAATTTGTAGAGCCTGAGCGGGTGGTGCACGCGGTACAACCTCTGCCCGCCGGTCAGCGCCCGCTATTCATCCTGCTGGATGCCACTTGGCCCGAAGCCCGCAAGATGTTCCGCAAAAGCCCTTACCTGAACCGATTGCCGGTGCTCAGCTTGGCCCCCGAACAGGTCTCGCGCTACCAATTGCGCCGCTCCAAACGCGACGACCACTTCTGCACCAGCGAAGTGGCCTCGCTGTGTCTGGAACTGGCGGGCGAGGTGCAAGCAGCCGACACCCTGCAGGCTTATCTGGACATCTACACCCACCACTACCTGCAGGCCAAACACCAGCTGCCGCCCGACTTGCAAGGGCCAGCACACGAGCGCTGGCAGGGTTTGAAAAAGTCTTGACCCGGCCAGGCCCTTCGGTATCCGCTACGATGGCCTCTCAATAATTTCGCCCGGCAACGGGTCTATGAGGAGAGCGCAATGTTCAGTCATGTGATGGTGGGTGTGAAAGATCTGGAAGTGTCTAAAAAGTTTTACGATGCCGTGTTGGGCACCTTGGGTTATGGCCCGGGCGTGGCCAATAACAACCGTTATTTCTACCGCAGCCCCACGGGCACTTTTGGCATCACCACACCCATCAACGGCGAGCCCGCTTGCCACGGCAACGGCAGCACGATTGGCTTTGCCGTCAAATCTCCTGAGCAGGGCGAAGCCTTTCACGCAGCGGGTGTGGCCAACGGCGGCGTGACCTGCGAAAACCCACCCGGCTTTCGCGAAGGCCCTGCGGGCAAGCTCTATTTGGCCTACCTGCGCGACCCCGATGGCAACAAAATCTGCGCCTTGCACCGCCCCGCTTGATCGTTGGGTTTTTTGAAAAGGATCGGTTGTGTCTCAAGCAGCTCACCCACAAGCCGTGAACGTCTCGCGCACCATCGAACGCCTGGTCACCGGCCAGGCCACGTCGGATGGCGCGGGCGTCAAGCTCAGCCGTATCCTCACACAAGACCTGCAGCACCGGCTCGACCCGTTTTTGATGCTGGACGCCTTTGGTAGCGACAAGCCGGACGACTACATCGCGGGTTTTCCGGACCACCCGCACCGGGGTTTTGAAACCGTGACCTACATGATTGCCGGGCGCATGCTGCACCGCGACAGTGCGGGCAATGAAGGCCTGTTGCAAAACGGCGGTGTGCAATGGATGACCGCAGGCCAAGGCGTGATCCACTCCGAAATCCCGCAGCAAGCCGATGGCGTGATGGAGGGCTTTCAGCTGTGGCTGAACCTGCACAGCTCCGAGAAGATGAACGCGCCGTGGTACCGTGATTTTCAAAACGACCAGCTGCCGCAGTTCCAGACGCCAGCGGGCGTGGCCGTGACGGTCATTGCCGGGAGCAGTCACGGCGTGCATGGCGCAGTGAACCGCGACATCACACAACCGGTGTTTCTGGATGTGCACATGCCAGAGGGCGCACGTTTTGAGCAAACACTGCCCGTTGGACACAACGCCTTTGTGTACGTGTACCGGGGCGAGGTGCGCATTGCAGGGCAGGCCGTGCCCTTGCAGCGCATGGCCATCTTGGCCAATATGGCGCAGGCCGACGGCGTGGTGATCGAAGCCAGCGCCGACGCCAAGCTGATTTTGGTGGCGGGCAAACCGCTCAAAGAGCCGATCGTGCAATACGGCCCGTTTGTGATGAACACCAAGGAAGAGATCTACCAGGCCTTGCAGGATTTTCGAGATGGGCGGCTGGGGGAGAAGGCCTGAGCTTCTTTTTGTCACCTCGGACTCGAGTTCCATTTTTGTTACCCTGGACTTGAGTTCCATTTTTGTCACCCCGGACTTGATCCGGGGTCCATGGTTTTCCAGCATGGATGCCGGATCAAGTCCGGCATGACATGGGGTTTGCTATGCCAAGGGGTTTGCAATGCCAAGGGGTTGGCTATGCCAAGTGGTTGGCTAGGACGTGGTTTTGCTGATGGATGTGTGCGGTGTTGAGACAAGCTCAGTGGCTCAGTCCTTGAAAGCCCGCACAAACGCCTGCGCCTGCTGTTGAACCGCTTGCGCCGATCGCCCCGGCGCATACAAAGCCGAACCCAAACCAAAGCCACTGGCCCCGGCGGCCAGGTACGCGGCCATGTTGTCGGGCGTGATGCCGCCCACCGGCATCAAGGCCGCTGTTTTGGGCAGGACTGCCCTAAGCGCTTTCACCGTGGCGGGTGTGATCATCTCGGCCGGAAACAGTTTGAGGCCGTGGGCGCCCGCATCAAGTGCGGCAAAGGCTTCGGTGGGTGTGGCCACACCGGGCAGCACCACCATGTTCAGCGCCAAGGCCTGCGCCACCACGGCGGGGTTGAAGTTGGGGGCCACGACCAAACGGCCGCCCGCAGCGTGCACCTCTTTGACCTGCTGCACATTCAGCACCGTGCCTGCGCCGATGAGGGCTTGCGGAAATTGCTGAGTCAGTGTGGCGATGCTCTTTAAGGGCTCGGGCGAGTTGAGTGGCACCTCGATGATGGCAAAGCCGCTGCGGACCAAGGCCTCGCCGATGGCCGGTGCTTCCGCAGGGGGGAGGCCACGCAAGATGGCGATCAAGGGCAGCTGGGCCATGGCTTGCGCCAGGGTTTGAGCGGGGGAGGGTAAAGCGGTCATGGCGGTGGTGTTCATGAAGGGTCACAAGAGGATGCGAGTGCCCACAAGCCGGCCCAAGTGGCTTCGGCCCCATGGCTTTGGCAGGGGATGTGCAGGTGCTGCAGGGCCAGGTTGTAGCGCAGGCACAGGGCCGGGCTGCCGATCACCAGGACCGGGTCTGGATGGTGCAAGACGGCTTGCTGGCGCAGCTCTTCGCCGATCAACAGGCCTGACAAGTAACTGGGCAATTGGGCCGCACTCAGGCGTTCAAACAGGCCCAACGTGCGCACCGCAAACAGCTGGTGCAACACACTGCCGCTGTGTTGGCTTTGGTCCACGCCTTGCAAAAAAACCGCTTCGTCAAAAGCGCCCTGCAGGTCCATGGTCTTGCCCAAGATCGAGTGCTGGCTCATCAGCGCAAACACCTCGCCGGTCATGAAGGTCTGGAACTGCGTGACCCGACCGCTTTGCACCTGCACCCATTTGCTGTGTGTGCCGGGCAGCACCAGTGTGGCGCTGTCGCGGCCCGTCATCTGCAAGGCGCCAAAAATCTGCACCTCTTCGCCGCGCATCACATCGGGTGTGTTGAGCGGGTCTGTGCCCACACAGCTCAGGCCCGGCACCAAGGCGATGCGCCCGGGCTGCAGCCACAAGAGGTGTTGGCCCAATTCGGCAAAGCCTGCGGGGCAAGGGCAATAGGGCGCTTCTTGCCAGCCTTGTCGGCTGCCGGCCATGCCCGAGATCAGGCACAGGACACCCGGCACCTGCAACCAATCGCCAAAGAGTTCGTGCAGCACCGCTTCAAATTGGCCCGGTGCCACGCTCAAGATGCCACGCGGGAATTCGCGCGATTCAAGCACCTGACCGCTGGCACCCAGGCGTGCGCCGCGCAGCGAAGTGGTGCCCCAGTCGATGGCGATCAAGGGCCGTTGGTTTGTGCTCATGTGGGGCTGCCTTTTGAGAGGGTGTTCAAGTGCCTGAGCACGTCTTCTTGCCGGGGCAGTGGGGCCACAGCGCCGTAACCTTGCACCGACAAAGCGGCTGCGGCATTGGCATAAGCTGTGGCATCCCACAGGCTGTCGCCCACAGACAGACGCGCCAGCAGGTTGCCTGCAAAACAATCGCCTGCGCCGGTGGCATC
>JANQXJ010000150.1 GCA_030729445.1 Limnohabitans sp.
CGCACTCATCATCCACTACACCGCCAAGCTGCTCACGGGCACGCTGCACTGGGGCCTGAACGCGCAGCAAGCGATTGACCTGCCCAACTTCGGCTCGCTGGGCGGCCCCACTTTGCTCGAAGCCCAACGCTTTGAGCGCAGCACCTTGGACGCCCTCAAGGCGCGTGGCCACACGGTGCGCGAGATCGACATGACCAGCGGCCTGCAGGCCATTGAACGCACTCCCAGCGGCTGGTTTGGCGGGGCGGACCCCAGGCGCGAGGGCGTGGTCAAGGGTGACTGAGGCACAGCGACAAAAAGCAAAACGGCAGCCGAGGCTGCCGTTTTGCATGGATGCCGGATCAAATCCGGCATGACAGATGAGATCAGTAAGCCTGACCCAGCTGACCCAGGATGGCGGGGTTTTCCAATGTGGAGATGTCCTGTGTGATCTCTTCGCCTTTGGCCAGCGAACGCAGCAAACGGCGCATGATCTTGCCCGAACGGGTCTTGGGCAAGTTCTCGCCAAAGCGGATGTCCTTGGGCTTGGCGATCGGGCCAATTTCCTTGGCGATGTGGTCACGCAACTGTTTGGCAATCGCCTTGCCTTCGTCGGTGTTGGGCAGCGAGCGCTTGAGCACCACAAAGGCGCAAATCGCCTCGCCGGTGGTGTCGTCGGGACGGCCCACCACGGCGGCTTCGGCCACCAGCTCGGTGCAGCTCACCAAGGCCGATTCGATTTCCATCGTGCCCATGCGGTGACCGGAGACGTTGAGCACGTCGTCGATGCGGCCGGTGATGGTGAAGTAACCGGTTTTCTCGTCGCGGATCGCGCCGTCGCCAGCCAAGTAGTACTTGCCTTGGAAGTCATCGGGGTAGTAGCTCTTCTTGAAACGCTCGGGGTCGCCCCAGATGTTGCGGATCATGGAAGGCCATGGCTTTTTCACGACCAAAATGCCGCCTTGGCCGTTGGGCATGTCTTTGCCGGTCTCGTCCACGATGGCCGCTTGGATACCGGGGAAAGGCAGCGTGCAAGAACCGGGGACCATGGGGGTCACGCCGGGCAGTGGGGTGATCATGTGACCACCGGTTTCGGTTTGCCAGAAGGTGTCGACGATGGGGCAATTGCCGCCGCCCACGTGCTGGTGGTACCACTCCCACGCGGCGGGGTTGATCGGCTCGCCGACCGAACCCAACAAGCGCAGGCTGCTGAGGTTGTAGCTCTTGGGGTGCACAGCCTCGTTGGCTTCTGCGGCCTTGATGAGCGAGCGGATGGCGGTGGGCGCGGTGTAGAAGATCGAGACCTTGTGGTCTTGGATCATCTTCCAGAAGCGGCCCGCGTCGGGGTACGTGGGCACGCCTTCAAACACGATCTCGGTGCCGCCCAAAGCCAAGGGGCCGTAGGTGATGTAGGTGTGGCCGGTGACCCAGCCGATGTCGGCCGTGCACCAGAACACATCGTCGGCCTTCAAGTCGAAGGTCCACTTGGTGGTCAGAGCGGCGTGCAGCAAATAGCCGCCGGTGCTGTGTTGCACACCTTTGGGTTTGCCGGTGGAGCCGGAGGTGTAGAGCAAGAACAAGGGGTGCTCAGCACCGACCCACTCGGGCTCGCAGGTGGTGGCTTGCTGGTCGGCCAGCTCGGCCATCCACAGGTCGCGCCCAGCGGTCATGGCGATGTCAGCGCCCGAGCGCTTGACCACCAACACATTCTTGATGGAGCCGCAACCGCCCAGGTTGATCGCATCGTCAACGATGGCTTTGAGGGGCAGCAACTTGCCGCCGCGCACCTGGTTGTCGGCGGTGATCACGGCGACAGCGCCGGTGTCTTCGATGCGGTCGCGCAGCGACTGTGCCGAGAAACCACCGAACACCACCGAGTGGGTGGCGCCGATGCGGGCGCAGGCTTGCATGGCGGCCACGCCTTCGATGGACATGGAGATGTAGATGACGACGCGGTCACCTTTTTTGATGCCAATGCTCTTCAAGGCGTTGGCATATTGGCAGGTCTTGGCCAACAACTGGCTGTAAGTGACCTTGGTCACTTCGCCACCGTCGGCTTCGAAGATGATGGCGTTCTTGTCGCCCAAGCCTTTTTCGACGTTGCGGTCCAAGCAGTTGTAGGACACGTTCAAGGTGCCGTCTTCGAACCACTTGAAGCAAGGTGCGTTGGACTCGTCGAGCACCTTGGTGAAGGGGGTTTTCCAGGTGATCAGTTCTTTGGCCAGACGGCCCCAGAAACCTTGGTAATCGGTTTCGGCTTCTTTGCACAGGGCTTCGTAGGCGGCCATTCCGGAGACGTTGGCGTTTTTAACGAAGTCTGCACTGGGTTGGTAAATGTTGGAACTCATCAGATTTGTCTCCTCAAGGACAGGGGCTTTTTCAAAACTGGTGCAAATGTCTGCTTTCGCTCTTACAAAGCACTGACTGACACCAGTCTTGCACGGGCTTCGTGTAAGTTAGGGCTGATATCGCATCTTGCACCCCCTAAAATTCGGGTTTGCCCGAAGCCCCGCCCGCTCAAGGATCCACATGAACGCCCCCCAACCTCGCCGAAAGAGCCCTTTGCGCCCCTTGCCCAACTTCATTTTCGCCAGCCGTTGGCTGCAATTGCCCCTGTATCTGGGCCTGATCGCGGCTCAAGTGGTTTATGTTTTCCATTTCTGGGTGGAGTTGGTGCACTTGCTGGAGGCTGTCTTCGGCAGCCAAACCGCTTTGCAAGCCCTGATCACCAGCATCGGCTACAAATCCGATGTGGCGATCACATCACTCAACGAAGCCATCATCATGCTGGTGGTGCTGGGTTTGATTGACGTGGTCATGATCTCCAACTTGTTGATCATGGTCATTGTGGGCGGTTACGAAACTTTTGTATCGCGCATGAATTTGGAAGAACACCCGGATCAACCGGAGTGGCTCAGCCATGTCAACGCCTCGGTACTCAAAGTCAAGCTGGCCACCGCCATCATCGGCATCAGCTCAATCCACCTGCTCAAGACCTTCATCAATGCAGCCAATTACGATGAAAAAGTCCTGATTTGGCAAACCGTCATCCACATCACTTTCCTGTTGAGCGCCTTGGCTATCGCCTTGGCCGATCGCCTGATGTCGCACAGCCAGGCCAGCGCCCACCACTGATTCACCGAAGGAGTTCCCATTCATGACCACCCTCATCCAACAAGCCGACCTGATCGAATCCGTTGCCGCAGCCCTGCAGTACATCAGCTACTACCACCCCGCCGATTACATCGCGCACCTGGCTAAAGCCTACGAGCGCGAGCAGAGCCCTGCGGCCAAAGACGCCATCGCCCAGATCCTGACCAACAGCAAGATGAGCGCCACCGGCCACCGCCCGATTTGCCAAGACACCGGCATCGTCAACGTGTTCTTGGAAATCGGCATGGACGTCAAGCTCGACGGCTTCACCGGCAGCCTGGAAGACGCCGTCAACGAAGGTGTGCGCCGCGGCTACAACCACCCCGACAACATGCTGCGCGCCTCTGTTGTGTCTGACCCGCACTTCAACCGCAAAAACACCAAAGACAACACGCCCGCCGTGATCTTCACCAAGATCGTGCCCGGCAACAAAGTCGACGTGACCGTGGCGGCCAAAGGCGGTGGCAGCGAGAACAAGTCCAAGATGATCATGCTCAACCCCGGCGACAGCATCGTCGACTGGGTGTTGAAAACCGTGCCCACCATGGGCGCGGGCTGGTGCCCACCCGGCATGCTGGGCATCGGCATCGGCGGCACCGCCGAAAAAGCCGTGCTCATGGCCAAAGAAAGCCTGATGGACGACCTGGACATGTACCAGCTGCTCGAAAAATCCAGCAAGGGCGAGAAGCTCGACCAGGTCGAAGAGATGCGCCTGGAGCTGTACCACAAGGTCAACGCCCTGGGCATTGGCGCGCAAGGCTTGGGTGGCCTGACCACCGTGCTGGACGTGAAGATCAAGATGTACCCC